>JADHMB010000031.1 GCA_016780365.1 Flavobacteriales bacterium | reverse complement strand
TTATTTCAAGATTTCAATATCGAAATAAAAAGAAAAATTAATAAGAAACTGAAGCTTAATTTAAATTATTTCAATTTTATATTTAATGATGATGCTGTTAAAGTTGCAGGATATTATAAAATGATTTACGCTCAAATTGCAGTTTTAGATTTAACCTATAAAATTAACAGATACCATTCTCTAAGGTTTGAAACTCAAGCCATGTGGACAGATAATGACAAAGGAGATTGGTTATTCGGACAGATAGAATATACTTTTAGTCCTCATTGGTATGTTGCTATTTTAGATCAATATAATTCTGGAAATAGTGATCTAAATAAACGTATTCATTATGGATTAATTTCTGGTGGTTATATCAATGGATCTCATAGATTTTCACTTCAATACGGAAAACAAAGAGCCGGTGTTTTTTGCGTAGGAGGGGTTTGTAGAGCAGTTCCTGCATCAAATGGATTAACCTTTTCTTTTACTTCAAGTTTTTAAAATGAAAAAATATTTTCTATATCTATTAATTTTAAGTTTGTTTTCATGTGACAAAATTGAATCCCCAGTTGCAGAAGAATATGGAAAATTTGATTGGACTTTTTTCCCAGGTGACCCAATAGATTATACAACAAACTATTATGATATTGCGAATCCTCAAAATGAATGGGATGAAAATACTAATGAAAAAGGTATTTTATTGGAAGATTATACTGGACATCTTTGTACAAATTGTCCGGAAGCAGCACAAATCGCTAAAAGCCTAGAAGAAGACAGTAGCCTTAATGTAATAGTAGCATCAATTCATGCAAGCACTGATGGGGGATTTCAACAAGTAGACCAATTATTTACCAATAATTATGAAACTGAAGCTGGCAACGAATATGTTAGAGGAAGTGAAATGAATGGTTTTTTAGGCAACCCAAACGGAACGATTAACAGAAATGATGGGGGATTAAATAATACTGTTTGGTACATAAAATCTCAATGGATAAGCGGGGTAAATGATGAAAATAATATTGCCGATTCTCTTAAAATTAATATTCAAATTAAAGCGTTTACATTTTCACAAACTAACGGGTTATATATCCATACTGAGACTTCTGTTTTAGATAATCTTACTGGAAATTATCATTTGGTTTTATACTTAATTAGAAATGATGTTGTATCTCCACAAAAATTTGATCAAGGAATAATTGATACTAATTACCATCACCACGCAATACTTTCAGATAATATAAATGGTACTTGGGGAACTGCAATAATTAATGGATCTGCTTTAAAAGACTCTATTATTTATAATGATTTTTCATACCAACTTCCAGATCCAGTTATTGACATGACATATGAAACAGGTAATTTATCTTTAATCGGCTATATTCTAAACAGAGATAATATGAGAGTATTGCAAGTTGTGAAAAAAGAGCTTTAATAAAGTTTTCTAACTCAACCCTCTCATTATTCCTTTCGTTGAATTTCTTATAAATTCTAGAACAACTTCTTTTTCATCTGAAACAGGAACTTCTAATTCTGCTACTCTTAATGCAGTAGTCATATTGCTATTCTGAACGTAGATTACTCTATAAATATCTTCAATATTAATAATCTGTTGGTCGTTGAATCCTCGTCTTCTTAAGCCAATAGTATTTACTCCAATATAGGAAAGTGGCTCTCTTGCAGCCTTTACATACGGTGGTACATTTTTACGAACCAATGAACCTCCTGCTATAAATGAATGTTCTCCGACACTTACAAATTGCTGAATTGCAGCAGTTCCTTCAATTATCACCCAATTTCCAACAAAAACATGGCCTGCTAATTGCACTAAATTGGCTATTACCACGTTATCTCCTATAATGCAATCATGGGCTACATGTACGTATGACATTAGCAAACAATTACTACCAACAATGGTTGTTTTATTATCGGAAGTCCCCTTATGAATTGTAACATATTCACGAATAGTAGTATTATCTCCTATTTCTGTGGTAGCGTATTCGCCGTTATATTTTAAGTCTTGTGATTCCGCTGAAATTATGGCTCCAGGAAAAATTTTACAATTATTTCCTATTCTAGCACCATCCATAATAACTGCATTGGATGCGATCCAGCAGTTATCTCCTATTACCACATCTTCGTAAACGGTTGCAAAAGGCTCAATTATTACATTTTTTCCAATTTTTGCTTTTGGATGAATGTTTGTTAACATATGATTTGTCATTGATTTGAAATTTTAAAAAAAGAAATTTTAAACTTATTCTTCAGTTCTGTCCTTAGCAACATGAGCCAGCATTTCTGCTTCAATACATACTTCTCCATTTACATATCCCTTTCCGCCCATATGCACCAAGCCTCTTCTTATTGGAGACAATAACTTTAGTTCAAAAACTACAGTATCTCCAGGAATAACTTTTCTTTTAAACTTTACATTGTCAATTTTCATAAAGTAGGTAGTGTAAAGATGTGGGTCTTTAACCTTGCTAAGAGAAAATATACCACCGGTTTGAGCCATTGCTTCAATTTGTAAAACTCCTGGCATGACTGGATTCTTAGGGAAATGACCCATGAAATAATTTTCATTCATAGTGACATTTTTAACACCAATAATTCCATCATCGCTAATTTCCATGATTTTATCTATTAGTAAAAATGGATACCTATGAGGCAGCATTTTTTCAATCTCTACAATATCATAAAGTGGCTTTTTAGTTAAGTCAAATTGTTTAGGTAGTTTTTCTTGATCTTTCATGGCTTTTTTAAGTATTTGAGCAAATGAGGTATTTAATTTATGGCCCGGTTTTTTGGTGATTATATGTCCTTTTATTGGCATTCCAATTAAAGCTAAATCTCCAATTACGTCTAATAATTTATGTCTTGCAGGTTCGTTGTAAAACTGCATTTCACAATTGTTTAATACATTTCCATTAATTTGAATGTCAGAACCATCTTTGCCCAAAAGGTGGGCTAGTTTTTTTATCTCAGAAGGTTTAGTGTCTTCTCTATCTACTACAACAATGGCATTCTCCAATCCTCCCCCTTTTATAAGATTTGCCTTTGATAATTTCTCTAGTTCAGTTAGAAAAACAAAAGTCTTACAAGGTGCTATTTCTGTTGAATAATCTTTTAAGTCTCTAATTTCAGCGTATTGGGTCCCTAGTGCAAGATTTTGATAATCTAAAACTACAGAAATGATAAAATTATTTGTAGGAACAAATAGAATTTCAGAACCTGAATCTGGATCATTATAATGAATTGGGTCTGGAAGGTCAATATATTTTAAAGGTGCATCTTGAACTTTTAGTCCTACTTTTTGAATCTCCTCAACAAAATACTTTGCGCTACCATCTAAAATTGGGACTTCAGAGCTGTCCATTTTAATTAATACATTATTAACTCCTAGGGCATATAATGCAGACATTAAATGCTCAACGGTAACTATTTTGACATTGTCTTTTTCTAGCGTAGTACTTCTTTGAGTATCGGTAACCAAGTTAATATCTGCAGGTAAAACAGGTTGATTTTCTAAATCTATTCTTTGGAACTTTACCCCATGATTTATTTTAGCAGGCTCAATGACCATGTGTACACCTTCACCTGTATGAAGTCCAACTCCTGTAAACTCAATTGAGCTATTTAATGTTTTTTGATTATCTGACACTTAGATTTTATTAATTTCTTTAACTAGATCTTCAATTTGTTTTTTTAATTCGGGGAAGTTTTTAAATAAAACATAACTCCTTTTAAAGTCATTGGAAGAAAAAGCTGGTGTTCCTTGAAGAACGGAATTTTCTTTGAGAACTGATTTAGTAATACCACTTTGAGCTGCTATCTTCGTTCCTTTGGAAATTTTCAAATGACCTGCGATTCCAACTTGACCACCAATCATGACATTATCATCGATTTTTGAAGACCCTGAAACGCCAGTTTGAGCAGCAATAACAGTGTTTTCTCCGATTTCCACATTATGAGCAATTTGTACAAGATTGTCAATTTTTACCCCTTTTCGAATAATGGTAGACCCCATAGTAGCTCTGTCAATAACAGAATTTGACCCTATTTCTACATGATCTTCAATTATGACATTTCCTATTTGAATTATTTTCTGGTATTGATTTTCTTTGTTTGGAGCAAAGCCAAAGCCGTCGGAGCCAATAACAGCACCAGAATGAAACACACAATTACTTCCTATTTGGGATTTGTCATAAAATTTAACCCCAGAATAAATTTTAGTGTTTTCTCCTACTTTACATCCTTTGTCAAAATGACAATTAGAAGATATCTGAACGTTATTTCCTATTACTACATCTTCACCAATGTAAGTGAAAGGTCCAATATATACAGACTTGCCAATCTTAGCAGTTTTGTGAATAAATACTGGTTCTTCAATTCCTGTTTTGGGAGTATCGATATTTTCGTAAAAGTTTAATAATTGCGCCAAACTCTCATATGCATTGTTTACTTTTATTAGAGTTAAGGTAGAAGGAATAGGTTTTGAAGGGGTGAAATCTGAGTTGACAAGTGCTATACTTGCCTTGGTATTATAAATAAAAGATTCGTATTTAGGATTGGCTAAAAAGGTTAAAGAGAAAGGTTGGGCATCTTCAATCTTAGAAAAAAAATTAACCTCTGCATTCTTATCTCCTTCAATATCTCCATTAACTAAGTCTGCTATTTGTTGAGAATTGAATTTCATTAATAGTTAAAATTAAGCATTATGATTAGAATCTCACAATAAATCAAAAGTAAGGTGCAAATAAATAATACTTTTTAACTGGTTTTGCTAAAGCACTAATATTTAAATTATCTGATGCTTGGGTAATATCTTTTAGAGAACCATCATTGAATAAGATTTTTATTTCATCTTTCCTTGGATCGTAGGCATTGTTTTCCATTTCTTTTTGATAAACAAAATAGTTTATTTCCTCGTTATTAAAACCGAGATTTTTTTGATGAACAGATTTACAGTTTTCTACTTCTTCTAATGAAAACTTTTGAGCACTTATTTTTACTTTTGGCAGCTTCCTTTCAATCATCATTTTGCTTAAACTAGATATGATTTTGTCTTGACTATCACACCAAATCTTCACACATGTAAAAACATCATAATCGTCTACTTTAGAGAAGGACTTTAGGAAGTCAATTTGAGAAATATTATCAGATGTGATTTTTTGACTTAGTAAAATTTTAAGGCTTGGGACAACAAATAATTTTGATCCTGAAAGTAAAATCTCTCTAGCTCTTTCTAATATTTTTGCCAAAAGAAATTCTGCTGAAAGCACAGTTTTATGTAAATAAACTTGCCAATACATTAACCTTCTTGCTACAATAAATTTTTCTATTGAATAAATCCCCTTTTCTTTAATTACAATTTCATCATTAACAATCGAGAACATTTTAATAATTCTCTGATTACTAACTACCCCTTCAGATACTCCAGTAAAAAAACTATCTCGTTTCAAGTAATCCAATCTGTCCATGTCTAATTGTGAGGAAACAAGATGGTGTAAAAACTTTTTAGGGTACCTATTGTCAAATATTTCAATTGCCATGTCTAAAGCGCCATCCAATTCTTTATTTAGAGATTCCATAAATAAACTAGAAATATTTTCATGGTTAATTCCCTCTACAAAACTATGTTCCAAAGCATGGGAGAATGGACCATGACCAATATCGTGCAATAAAATAGCAAGCGTTATAGATGTTCGTTCTTCTTCAGAAATTGAAAAACCATTTTCTTGTAAGGTATGAATGGCTTGTCCCATAAGATGTGCAGCACCAATAGCATGGTGAAATCTTGTATGATGAGCCCCTGGATAAACTAAATAAGTTAACCCAAGCTGTTTGATTCGTGAAAGCCTTTGAAAGAAAGGATGGTCAACAATATTCAATAAAATTCCTTTATTTAGTGTAATAAAACCATAAACTGGATCGTTTAATATTTTACTTACTTGATTTTTTCGCATATTGATCATAAGTTAAAAACAAATCTAATTAAATCATTAAATAAGTGGCAAGAATACTTTGGGCAGACGACGAAATTGATAGTTTAAAGGCTCACCTTATTTTTTTAGAAAATAAGGGGCATAACATATCACCTGTAAACTCAGGAAATGAAGCGGTTGAAGAATTTAAAAAAAATAGCTTTGATTTAGTTTTTTTGGATGAAAATATGCCAGGAATCAGTGGGCTAAAAGCACTAGAGGAAATAAAAATATGGAATCCTAATACCCCTGTTGTAATGATTACTAAAAGTGAGGAGGAGATGATTATGGAGGAAGCAATAGGTAAACAAATATCAGATTACTTAATAAAGCCTGTTAATCCCAATCAAATATTGATGGTGATTAAAAAATTATTGGATGGTAAAAGACTTATTAGTGAAACCAACACTTTATCCTATCAACAAAATTTTAGAGGAATTAGCAATGACTTGAATAATTCAATGGATTTAAATGAATGGATAGCTCTTTTTAAAAAATTAAATTTTTGGGAACGTCAACTTGAAATGTCAGATGAAAATATGTATGAAATATTTGACATGCAGAAGGAAGAAGCTAACCAATTATTTAGTAAATACATTGACAATAATTATATTGATTCTTTAAATGACAAGGAACATATCACAAGTCACAATCTTTTAAAAAAAGAACTTTTTCCAAAATTAAATAACGAATCTTACTTTCTAATTGTCATAGATAATTTAAGATATGACCAGTGGTTGATAATTAAACCTGTAATTGAAGAGTTATTTGATATAGAAAAGGAAGAAATATACTGTAGTATTCTTCCAACAACTACTCAGTATGCTAGAAACTCTTTGTTTTCAGGACTTATGCCTCTAGAAATTAAAAATAAATTTCCAGACAAATGGGTAGATGAAGATGAAAATGAAGGTAAAAACTTACATGAAGAGTTTTTCTTAAGTGAAAACCTAAAAAGGAATTCTATTGGTGGGAAATTCTCTTACAATAAAATAACCAACCTAAGTAAGGGGAAAAAACTATTAAGTAATTTTAATAATTTACTCCAAAATAATTTAAATACCATAGTCTATAATTTTGTAGATACGCTATCTCATGCAAGAACTGAAATGGAGGTTATTAAGGAACTTGCTGAAGATGAATCTGCTTACAGATCCTTAACCCTTAGTTGGTTTAAACACTCACCGCTGTACGAGATGATGAAAAGGATGAGTGAAAATTCTTCCAAAGTGTTTTTAACAACAGACCATGGTACAATTAGAGTTAAAAACCCTACAAAAATAATGGGGCCAAAACAGACCAATAGTAATATGAGATATAAGGTTTCTAAAAATCTATCTTATAATAAGAAACATGTTATGGAGAGCTTAAATCCACACGAGATAATGCTTCCAAAAAATAATTTGAGTAGCTCTTATGTTTTTGCTAAAGAAAATAACTTTTTTGTCTACCCAAATAATTACCACCAATTTGCTACTCTTTACAACGATACATTCCAGCATGGAGGAATTTCTTTAGAAGAAATGTTAATTCCTTATGTCTTTTTAAGTAGTAAATAATTATTCTTTCTGAAAGTTATTTGCCAAGTCTAAATAATCGTAAATAAATTTAATTTCTTCGTTGCTACAATCTTTACAATATTTGTAAGCAAGATTTTTCATGCTAATAATGGTAATTTCATTTTGAGATAAATATTCTTGGACATAAGAAGATATAGCAATTAGAAAACAATCACTGTATTGAATTTCCATTTTTTTAATATTGGAGATGTACGATTTTGGTTGGTGAATAAAGTAATTAAAAAGTGCTGCTTCTAACTCTTGCTTCTGGTTAATTTTTAAGCTATTACAATAAAAAGTTAATGCGTTAAAATAATACGGGCTTAGTTGCTCAGAACTTTTATTCAATGCTTCAATTAGTAATTTAAAATTCTCTTTGCTTAAGCTAGTGTCAATTTTATAAATTAATTCTAACGAATGTTTTTCTAAAGTTTCAGGACCATTTAAAATTTCTTCATGATTTAATCCATCTATATTGGAATAAATAGATATTGGCTCTTGATTACAACTAAAAAAAAGCAATAAGAATAACGGAAGAAAGTATTTCACGTTTTATCTATTTGGTAATTAACTACTATCCTTGACAAGGATCCAAAAGATACCATTGCTAATAAAAGATGAATTGGCTGAAGTAAGGCTGGCAAATTAAAATCTGCAAGAACTTTACCAACCAATGCTTCTGCCAATACACATATTGCAAATAAGTAGATTTCAATAAGATTAATTTTTCTAAAAAAAGCATAACTTCCTAGAATAATACTGTAAATAACTATGGCTAATGCCAATGTCCTGTGAGAAAGAAATAAGCTAAAATCTTGGAAAATTAATTCGTTTCTTGAGCTAGAGTCTAACCAATGGTCCACAATTTGTCTTACTTGTGTTCCTAAAATAATTTGAAATAAAAAAAACACTAACCCTACGAATGCTATTATTTTTAATTTTTTTGGTATAGCTACAGTGGAATCTGACCAGACAGAAATAATTATTATTTGCCATAATATCATTAAAGCCGCAATTACCATATGGACAGTTAAAACCCAAGGCACAATATTAGTAGCTACTACCATAGAACCCCACCAAGCTTGAAAAAGAGTTAATAAAATCAATCCCAAACCTAAAAATATTCTTAACCCTTTTTGGCGCTTGGTAAATAGCGCCAATAAGAACCCTATAAAAATAAATATTCCAGCTAGTGCGCCAATAAGTCTATTTATATATTCTAACCAAGTATTCCAAACATTAAATGGTTGCTCGTAAAGCAAAGATTTATCTGCTTGAATTAAAATTGCTTTTTCTTCAAGGCCAATATTAGTCAAAAAAGAAGTAAATTTTTTTATTTTTTTTTCTCTTTTTGAGGAATAAAATAATTGATAATTTTCTGGCAGCTGACTAACATCTGTTGGTGGAATATATTGATCAAAACACTTCGGCCAGTCTGGGCAGCCCATGCCAGATTCTGTTATACGAACAATTGATCCAGCTATAATAACTAGATAAATCATAATTAATGTTATCCAATGAAATCTCAAAATCATTTATTTAAAAAATTTATATTCCTTTTTAAACCTTTAAACTTTGTTCTCTTGACAGCAGAACTCTTAAATAAATTTTCAAAAATCTCCTCATCTAACTCTTGCCATTCTTTCTTAGTTAAATTAATTAAATCTAATGACGGCTCAAACAAAGGTTCTTTATGGGTGGAGGAAAATCTGTTCCATGGACATACCTCTTGACAGGCATCACATCCAAACATCCAATTATCCATTTTTCCATTAAATTCATCAGGGATAATTTCGTCTTTCAGCTCAATTGTTAAATAAGAAATACATTTAGAACCATCTACGACATATGGCTTAATTATAGCATCTGTTGGACATGCGTCTATACATTTGGTACATGTACCGCAATAATCTTTAATTGGCAAATCAGTATCTAATTCTAGGTCTAGGATTAGTTCTGCTATAAAGAAATAGGATCCGTTTTCCTTGTTTATAAGATTACTATGCTTTCCAATCCATCCTAAACCAGATTTTTCAGCCCATGCTTTATCCATCACTGGAGCTGAATCTACAAATCCTCTAATATTAATATCTCCAAAATTTTCTGTTATAAAATATTGTAACTCTTTAAGTTTTTTTTTTATTACTTTATGATAGTCTGCACCATAAGCATACATAGATATCTTAGGAGCTTGCTTGTCTTTTTGTTTTATAGGAGAATAATAATTATATATAAAAGTAACAACAGATTTTGCTCCCGGGACAAGTTTAGTAGGGTCAGTTCTTAAATCAAAATGATTTTCCATGTAAGACATTTTTCCATGAAAATCGTTATTTAGCCAACTTTCTAAGTGGCGAGCTTCTTTTTCTAAAAAGCCTGCTTTTGAAATACCTACATGGGAAAAGCCTAAATCAAAAGCCTTTTCTTTTATTATTTTGGTGCGTTGGCTAGTGTTCAAAATATTTCTTGTTGTCCTAGATCGTTTTTTGGTTTATTTAAATGTTTGTATGCCATATCGGTAACCATTCTTCCTCTTGAAGTTCTTACCATGTAACCCTGTTGTACAAGAAATGGTTCGTAAACTTCTTCAATAGTTCCCGATTCTTCCCCAACAACTGTAGCTAAAGTATTTATTCCCACTGGACCACCTTTGTATTTGTCTATAATAGCAATTAAAATCTTGTTATCCATTTCATCTAATCCGTGCTTATCAACTTGTAAGGCTGTTAAGGCCATTTGGGTGATTTCATTGGTGATAATTCCGTCTCCTTTAACTTGAGCATAATCTCTAACTCTTCTTAATAATGCATTGGCAATTCTTGGAGTTCCTCTACTTCTGCCTGATATTTCTTTTGAAGCATCTTCTTTTAAAGGGATTTGCAATATGCCTGCAGATCGATTTACAATTGCTTGTAATATTTTCTGATCATAATAATGCAATCGGCAGTTAATGCCAAATCTTGCTCTTAAAGGAGCTGTTAAAAGTCCACTTCTTGTAGTGGCTCCTATTAATGTAAATGGATTTAAGTCTATTTGAACAGTTCTTGCGTTGGGGCCAGTATCTAAAACAATATCAATTTTATAGTCTTCCATCGCTGAATATAAATACTCTTCGATAACAGGACTCAACCTATGTATTTCGTCTATAAAAAGAACATCTCCAGTTTCTAAATTGGTAAGCAGTCCTGCTAAATCTCCTGGCTTATCTAAAACAGGGCCTGATGATATTTTAATTCCAACCTCCATTTCATTTGCAATAATTTGGGCAAGTGTAGTTTTCCCTAGTCCTGGTGGGCCATGAAGCAGAACATGATCGAGACTTTCTTCTCTCATCTTAGCAGCAGAAACAAAGATTCTTAAGTTTTCAACTACTTGGTCTTGTCCGGAAAAATCCTCAAGATGCTTTGGTCTTAAAGCAATCTCATAGGTCTTATCTGTTTTGCCTTGTTCGTCGGCTCTAAAATCAAACTCTTCTATCATAACGTAAATATAACGATGAATTTGAAGCGATAAAAAAGTGATTATATATTTCTGACAACTTAAACGAAAATCTTAATATTACTGTAGGTAAAGTTAAGCTATTAGAAAGAACTGAACGGTCGCTTCTAGTTATTCTAATGCCTGAACCTAATCCTAAACTAAAAAAATTAAAACCTTCATAATTTAAAATCAAGGCAGGTTCTAAAAAAGAGTAAATTCCTTTGTAACTTTCGTTATTTATTTGGGTAGATTTAATTTTACCTAACCCAAAGTCTAAAGTTGTTTCAGCAAAAAATATTTTTGAAAGGGTCCATTGTTTGGAAACAAAAAAATTCGATGAAGAAATTGATATTTGGGAGGAATCTTCAAAATAGTGATTGTTGTTTTTTAGCCAACAGTAACCAATTCCAACTTTAACATTTTCACTAATTTTAAAATATGGTTTAATCTCCTGTATTTTGAAACGTTTTTTTTCCAATCTAAAATTTTTAATTTCCAACCTAACACCTAATTCTGGAATTTCACTTGAGAGGAACACTTCGCCCTTATTCTGTGAAAAAAAACAAAGATTTATTAAGCAAAGAATTGGAATAAAAAAAGTCCGCATACTATAAAGTTACGGACTTAAAAATAAAGTTGGCTATAAAGTCCTAATGTTCTTCTTCATTATCGTCTAAAGGAATATTTTGAGGAACAAAATCATTTTCCTTTCCGGGCTTACTATAATCATAAGGCCATCTATATACAGTTGGTATTTCGCCAATCCAGTTTCCATGAACGTGTTCTACTGGAGTTGTCCATTCTAGTGAATTGGCGTTCCATGGATTTTGAGAAGCTCTTGGTCCTCTAAAAATACTGTAGAAAAAGTTAAAAAAGAAAATAACTTGTGCTAGTACTCCTATAGAGGCAAAAACAGATATCAAGATATTTAAATCTAGAAAATGATCAAACATTGGGAAATTGGTGTTTTCATAATATCTTCTTGGTAAACCACCTTCCCCTAGAAAGTGCATTGGAAGAAAAACTCCGTAACCACAAACAATGGTTACCCAAAAATGTGCCATGCCCATTCTCATATTCATCATTTTACTAAAAAGCTTTGGAAAATAATGGTAAATACCAGCAAACATTCCTAAGATTGCGGTCATTCCCATCACAATATGAAAATGCCCAACTACAAAATAAGTATCATGTTGAGAAATGTCTAAAGCAGAATCTGCGAGGATAATTCCTGTTACACCACCAGAAATAAATGTTGAAACAGCCCCGATACAAAACATCATTGCTGGGGTCATCATTACATTTCCTCTCCAAATAGTAGTAATAAAGTTGAAAGCTTTTACTGCTGACGGAATAGCAATTAACAAGGTAGTGAATGTGAATACTCCACCGAGAAATGGATTCATTCCAGTTAAAAACATGTGGTGTCCCCAAACAATGAAAGATAGAAAACCAATTGCTAGCATAGATCCAATCATTGCTCTGTAACCAAAAATAGGTTTTCTAGAACAGGTGGAAATAATTTCAGACGTCATCCCCAAAGCAGGAAGTAAAATTATATAAACTTCTGGGTGGCCAAGGAACCAAAATAAATGTTCATAGAGAATAGGACTTCCTCCTGTAGCATCCAAAGCACCAGAAGATGTTACAATATCACTCATATAAAAACTTGTGCCAAAACCTCTGTCCATTAAAAGTAATACTGCAGCAGAAAGTAAAACTGGAAAGGACAAAACACCTAAAATTGCAGTAATGAAAAATGCCCAAATTGTTAATGGAAGTCTAGTCATACTCATCCCCTTTGTTCTTAGATTTAAGATCGTTACTATATAATTAATACCACCAAGTAATGAAGATGCTATAAAAACAGTCATGGATAACAACCAAAGTGTCATTCCCAGTCCAGAGCCTGGCTGGAATTCTGCAAGAACGCTTAATGGAGGATATACGGTCCATCCAGCCATTGCGGGTCCTGTTTCAATAAATAATGAGGAAGCCATTAACACACTCGAAAGAAAGAAAAGCCAGTAGCTAATCATATTTAATAATCCAGATGCCATATCTCTAGCACCAACTTGCAAAGGAATTAAAAGATTAGAAAATGTTCCTGAAAGTCCACCAGTTAAAACAAAGAATACCATAATGGTACCATGAAGCGTTACCAATCCAAGGTACCAGTTACTATCTAGTAATCCATCAGGTGCAGCATCAGAACCCAATATAGATTCTAAAATTGGGAATTTATCATCTGGCCAACCAAGCTTTAATCTAAATAAAGCTGACAAAGCAATACCTATAGCTCCCATGAAAATTGCTGTAATTAGGTACTGCCTAGCAATCATTTTATGATCCTGCGAAAATATATATTTAGTTATAAAACTTTCTTTATGGTGATGATGCGTATCGTGTGACATATCAATATATTTTAAACAAATTTACAAATCATAGAGACGCTTGTGATTTTGTCTTACTCCAATTGACCTCTTGGCCAGAAAAAGTTAAACGTTTTTTGTCTCCATTATTTTCTATCCATTGATTAAACTCTTGTTGTGTTTCAACAATTACTTTTAATTGCATATTAGAGTGACCTGCACCACATATTTTATTACACATTAGGACATAATCAAATAAGACTCTTTCTTCAGGTTCTCCAATTCTTCTTTTTCTTTCGTTGTGTATAACATTAATATTTTCCCAATGCTGTTGAACATCTGGATCTGATCTCATTTCCTTGGTAGTTATTGTTGGAGTAAGAGCAAAGCTAGTTTCCATACCAGGAACAGCATTTATTTGTGCTCTAAAGTGTGGAAACCAAGGGCAATGAATAACATCTTTGGATCTGAATTTAAATGTATAGGGTTGGTCTTTAACTAAATGAATTTCTTGAACAACAATATCATCATTACTAGATTCATAAGCTGTAGAATTGTTATCTTTTCTATCTATAGATGCTTCAATTCTATATTTCCTTCTTTTAAGTCTGTCAAACTCTTCTTGAAGCTTGTCCACTTTTTTTTCAGGCAATAAATATTCTCCATCAGCATTAATGTTACTTGAAAGTATAGAATCAATATCATTTACTCTTTGGTCTATTTCTACATAGGTATCTTGGATTGTTTTTGAGGTTATTACCCCTAACGGATTAGATGAAGAAACCATTTTATAATCTGCTTTCCCCAAAGTGTTGTCTACACCAGAATATCTTACAATCCAGCCAAATTGGTAAGCATAAACCTCAACAACCTCCCCTTTTTCTTGATTATACATTATCTTATTCCAGGTCATCAAGCCATAAATAACAATAAATGCAAGAGCTATAGCTGGAACTATAGTCCATACTGCCTCCAATTTGTTATTGTGAGGGTAATAAAGAGCTTTTCTTTCTTCTCTGTAATAGTATTTCCAAGAAAAACCAAAAAGTAAAGCATTTGTTATGAAAAATACTGGCAATATTATATACCAGTTAATCATTAATAGTTCGTCTATGTCTTTTCCATGAGCACTGGCTGCTTGATAAAGACCAGAATTAGAACCATATTTAGAAATTAACCAAATTATGAATCCAAAAAATGCTACCATGAAAACCAACATAAGATTGGCCATCAATAAATTTTCACTTCTAGACAATTTTTCTTGTGATTTCTCGCCTCTAACTTTTGCTGCTAGATCATAAATCTTCATTAATTGCACTAAGGCAATAAAGAAAAGTGCTACAGTAATAATTATAATAAACTTAATTTCCATAATTCACTAATTAATATTCATGGTGTTTACTTTCTTCAAGAAAAGGATGGTTCTTTAATAATAAAGGAGCTTTTGATAAAGAATTAAGTACAGAATAAACAAATATTCCAAGGAACATCATAAACATCCCAAGTTCTAAAAGCCCTAATTCCCATTGGTCAAAAAGTGTTCCTGGCATAATCATGTTAAAAACGTCAAACCAGTGACCTATAAATATTAACATGCCTATTACAATTAAAAAACCAGCAGATCTTTTGGTATCTCTTGACATGAAAAAAACCATTGGAAAGAAAAAATTAACAATGAAAGTCCCAAAAAATAGAATGTTGTAGTTATTTATTCTTTCTGTAAAGTAAATAACCTCTTCTGGGATATTAGAATACCAAATAAGCATAAATTGAGAAAACCATAAATAACTCCATAAAAAACTTAGGGCAAACATAAATTTACCTACATCGTGAATATGACTTTCATTAACAAATGGCAGGTAGCCTCCTTTTCTTAAGTAAAGAGTAATCATCATCACCATTATCATTCCACTTAACCAAATCCCAGAAAAAACATACCATCCAAATAATGTACTAAACCAATGTGCATCAATAGACATAATAAAATCCCAAGACATAGTGGAGGAAAAAACAGCAAAGAAAACTAGGAACAAAGCAGCTCTTCTATACATAGTAAAATGAATTTTTGTTCCTCCTATCTCGTCTTCTTCTTTAGATTTCTTTTTAAACCATCTTAAAAACAGAAGAAAGGTTGTGAAATATGCCGCTACTCTAATCCAGAAGAAAGGAATATTTAAATATGCTTTTTTTCCATAAATGATAGGGTCAAAATGGCTTGAATTAGGATCTAAAATATGAGAATCCATCCAAGCATAAATATGGTGACCACCAAATGTTCCAACTATAAAAACAATTAGTAATGCAGCCATTCCAATTGGCATAGCGGACATAATACCTTCAAAAATTCTAAGTAGAACAACTCCCCACCCAGATTCAGTTGCATAGTGTAATGCTAAGTAGAATAATGCCCCTAAGGCAATTCCAAAAAAGAAAAAACCATTTACTAATAAGTTAGACCAAAAACGTCTAAAGCCTTGATCAAAAAAACTTACATCTCCACTATTTGCCATATCTACAAGCATATCTGCTCCAGATTCATGACTGCCAGTATTTGCATGGTCATCCCCATGAGCTGCATGACCTATATGAACCAACCACTTAAAAGTTGGACCGTGATGATTGTCTTCTTCCGAATGAGAATGCGCTTCTTCATGATTGCTATCAGAACTATGATCAACGGCATGCATAGAATCGTGAAATTCAAGATGATAGCCATGCATTTTAGAAATGATGGTTTCTTTAAGTTGGTTTTGAGTTTCTACATCAGCGTGTCCGTTATACAATAATTCTACAGAATGGTCATCTACTTTTTTAGCATAAACAAAATCTTTTTGTTGAAAGAATCCAATAATCAAAAAAATCAAACCAAGAACTGCTGTTCCAAGTGTAACTTTTTTTGCTCTTTCAGAAATTTTATAATCCATTTTATTTAATTTATCAGCTAAATTTAATCGTTAACTACATTTTCAGAAACCAATTCTTCTAAATTCAAATCTCCGTCAAATTGCATGGTTCTAACGTACATAGCCACTTTCCATCTTTCATCTTTATTTAGTTGTGAAGCATGTGGCCCCATTGCATTCTTTCCATAGGTAATAGTGTGAAAAACTGACCCCGGTTTTCTATCTTTAAGTGTGTTGTAAGCAGGTGGAGCAGCAGGGTAACCACCAGCTGTAATGACTAATCCGTCACCATTTCCTTTGTCTCCGTGACAATGCGCACAAAATAAACCATAAAGCCTTTTACCTTCAGCAGTATTAGATTCTTGAATACTTTCTTGACTGTAATAATGCTTTGGTAAGGGGACTTCTTCTCCCGCTCTAATTCTCTCTTCTTCTGAAGTTCCATAATAAAATGGCATATTGGTAGTAGAAGTTTTTTTGCTCTTACTAAAAGCAATGGTTCCCTTTACTGGAATTCTTGCAGAAATAGTATTTTTAAGGGTGTCATTAACTTTATCACCAACTAATCCGTAGTCTATATAAGCTTCAATTGCTTGTGACCTAAACATATCGTCTACGTATTCATAACCTGGTGAGTCAGGATGTTTTACGCAGGAACTAACTACTGTCAAAACAAATACAAAAAGACAAAGTTGATGTAATGAAAGGATATAATTTTTCATAAAATACTTTTTTCTTCGATTTCTAAAAACCCAGTGTCTTTAATCAATTTTGATAAAACACTTTCTTTAATATGTGTATTTTCGGAAGTTTTAATTTCCATAACAAATTTGTCATCCGTTGTTCTAGGATCTGGATTTCTAGGTGGCATTCCAGGCAATGTTTTGTTTCTTATTAAATAAGTAATTGCCATCCCATGTGCTGCACACAAGACAGTAAACTCAAAAAATATGGGCACAAAAGACAACATATTTTCCTTTAAACTGAAGTTTGGTTTTCCACCAATATTCATTGGCCAATCTACAATCATCATATATCTTATGCCAATAATTGCAAGCATAACTCCAGTAATTCCATACATAAATGCAGTAATAGCCAATCTTGTAGGTTCAACACCAATGATAGAGTCAATACCGTGAAGAGGCATAGGCGAATACACATCCGAGACTTTGACATCATTAGAAACAAGATGTTTTGCACCATCCATTAGCTTATCATCATCATCATACATTGCGAATATTACTTTATCTGCCATAATCAATTTTTAATGCGCTGAATGTTTATCCCAATACCCTTTTCCTTTTCCGTATCCTTCTTTGTAATTCTTCCCTGAAGACTTCAAAATTGTTTTAAGTTCTGCTATAGGTAATACGGGGAAATACCTTGAGAATAATAAATAAAAAACAAAGAATATGCCTATGGTTCCCATGTAAACACCAATATCAACCCAAGTTGGATGGAAATAAGTCCAAGAAGAAGGGACATAGTCTCTATGTAAAGAAGTAACAATAATTACAAATCTTTCAAACCACATTCCAATATTAATAATGATAGACATAAAGAAAGAGAACATCAAACTCGTTCTTAGTTTTTTAAACCAAAATAACTGCGGAGAAATTACGTTGCATGTCATCATTGCCCAATAAGACCACCAATATGGGCCAGTAGCTCTATTAAGAAATGCATAGGATTCATACTCAACTCCAGAATACCAAGAAACAAATAGCTCGGTAATATAAGCAACACCGACAATTGATCCTGTAACTATAATTACAATATTCATATATTCTACATGCTTTACATGAAGATAAGCTTCCAGCTTGTATGCCTTTCTTAATATTAACATTAAAGTTTGAACCATTGCAAATCCAGAAAAAACCGCACCAGAAACAAAATAAGGAGGAAAAATTGTAGTATGCCATCCAGGGATTACGGATGTAGCAAAGTCAAATGAAACTATGGAGTGTACTGAAAATACTAAAGGAGTTGCAAGACCTGCTAATACCAAAGACACCTGCTCAAATCTATTCCAAGCTTTTGCATCGCCAGTCCAACCGAAACTTAAAACTCTATATACTTTTTTGTAAATAGGCTTAGTTACTCTGTCTCTAATTGTGGCAAAATCTGGAATTAAACCTATATACCAAAAAACAAGAGATACAGAAAGATAAGTGCTTATAGCAAATACATCCCAAAGTAATGGAGAATTAAAATTAACCCATAAGGAGCCAAATTGATTTGGAAGTGGAAAGACCCAATAGCCAAGCCATAATCTTCCCATATGAATTAATGGAAACAACCCAGCCATAAAAACAGCAAATATAGTCATTGCCTCAGCGGCTCTATTAATTGCAAATCTCCATTTCTGTCTAAATAAAAGTAATACTGCAGAAATTAAAGTTCCAGCATGACCGATACCTACCCACCAAACGAAATTGGTAATATCCCATGCCCAGCCTACTGTCTTGTTTAGTCCCCATGAACCAACACCAGTTCCTAAAAGATATACTATACATCCTATTCCCCAAAGAGCAATAACAATAGAAATCATTAATAAAATATACCAGGTTTTAGGTGGATTTGCTTCAATTGGACGAATAATATCATCAGTAATATCCTTGTAGGATTTATCACCTAATATTAATGGTAACCTTATGTCTGATTCTTTATGCATTTCAGTTTTTTATATTAATGGCTTTCAGAATGTGATTCATCAGATGAGACATTCTCAGCTAATTCTTCATCAATATTACGTACTTTAAGTTGATACCAGATGTTTGGCTTAACACCAACTTCTTCCAGAGCTTGATACGCTCTGTCAGAACCCGACACTTCTCTAATTTTAGATTCTGGATCATTCCAATCACCAAAAGTAATACAATCGTTTGGACAGGCATCTCCACAAGCTGACATTACATCTCCATCTACAATTTTTCTACCTTCTTTTTTAGCTTCTAATTTAGCAGCTTGAATTCCTTGAACACAGAAACTACATTTTTCCATAACCCCTCTAGATCTTACAACAACATCCGGATTTAATACCATTCTAGCCATCTGGTCTTGGTTAGGATTGAAGTTTTTAAACTTTTTGTAGTCTCTATAATTAAACCAATTAAATCTTCTTACTTTATAGGGACAGTTGTTAGCACAATATCTTGTACCTATGCATCTGTTATAAGTCATCTGATTTAAACCTTCGTTACTGTGGGTTGTTGCTGCAACTGGACAAACTGTTTCACATGGTGCATGGTTACAGTGCTGACACAACATTGGCATAAAAACAACTGATGGATTTTCTTCCGGAACTTCTAAATTTCCATAATCAAAATCACCATCCACCTTATTAGAGTCTGCCCATTCTTTTCTATTGTCATCTTCAATAGATGAAAAATATCTATCCATTCTCAGCCAATGCATATCTCTTGATCTTCTAACTTCGTCCTTTCCAACCACTGGGACATTATTTTCAGAATGACAAGCTGTTATGCACACTCCACATCCGTTACATGAAGATAAGTCAATAGACATTCCCCACCTGTGACCAACATGTTCTACGGGATGTTCATCCCACAATGAAAATTCAGTAGCATTAACTTCAGAATGTCCTCCCTCTTCATGGCTATGAAGCTTTACTTTTGGATTATAAGCTTCTTGATTAGATTTATGATTGTCTTTCCAAAAATCGTAAGTAGTTTCTTTAACAATTGAAGTCCTTCCCATGATTGTATGATGGGTTTGTGTTCCTGCAAGAGAATACCTTTCGTTGGTGGCAATAACATCTCCGTATCCACTATAACTTACAGAGCCGTTTTTGAAATTACATAACTTAAAAGCGTTAGCCCCAATTGGAACTAAACCTCCTTGAGCATTTGTCAAGTGGTTTCCGTATTCGTCTGCCTGAAATGCTGCATTTCCTATATCTTCATTATTTTCACCTCGGCCATATCCCATAGAAACACCAACAGTTCCACTGGTTTGCCCAGGAAGAGGATAAACTGGTAATTTAATTTCTTTTCCATTAACTTTTAAAGTGGCAACAAATGCTTTTTCTTCTTGACCTAAATGAATACCATCCCAAGCTGACTTAGAGTCTGAAGTATCTATTCCAAATAATTTATAGCAATCGGATGGTGCCATAGTTATGTAGTTGTCCCAAACTATTTTAGATATTGCGTCAGGAAGTTCCTGTAACCAAGGATTAGCTGCGTGATGACCAACACCAAGTTCCTTTTGATAAACTATATATTCCCAATCTAAAGCATTTTCTTGAGGATTAATTTGTACAGGATAATCATTAAAAACTAAAATAGATGGAATTGATTCGTTAGTGCTAGTAGTAAATCCATTATGAACAGTCCAGTTCCAAAAATCAGCAAAATTTGGATAGGAAGACTGGTCTCCAATAGAATTATCTAACCAATATTTTCTCATGTAATCGTAGAAAGCTTGACTTTCTGAGTTAGATCTTTCAGCAAGACCAGACCATACTAGTAAACTTTCTTGAGCTTGTCTTGTATTGTAAAGAGGTCTAATTAAAGGTTGTTGTAAAGAATAATTATTAGATCCAGGATTTAAATCACACCAAGACTCTAGATAGTTGTGATCGGGACAAACAAATTGACAGGCTGAAGCAGTTTCATCCATAAATTCTGAAAACGAAACAGAAAAATCAAGCTTACTTATAGCTTCAGATATCTCGGATCCATTTGACATTGAATAAACTGGATTAACTCCATAGAAAATAACTCCATCAATTTTACCACTTAATAAGTCTTTTTGAAAACTGTCAACTTCTTCATCGTTGCCGTTAAATAAGTTTATCTCATTATCAACATCTATGGTTGTACCATAATTATCTAATTGATAGTTTATTTTATTAACTAGCATTTGAACATTTGGGTCATTGGACCCTGCTACAACAAGTGAATTTCCTTTGTTTTCTAAAAGAGATTTAACAGCTGACTGGATTTTCTCATTAGTAGCTTCATTAAGACTGGAATTAGAATTTTGATTATTTAGAGAACTTAAAATAGAAGACGCAACTAATATTTCTTCAGAAGGTTTTATTTTCACACGCACATCTGAATTAGCACCTGTAAGAGAAAGAACTGACTCAAACTGAAAATGCTTAGACATCCATCCATTCTCAGGCTTTCTCGCTTTACTAAAATCAGTAGAAAATTTGGAAGGAAGTAACCAATTGCATATAAAATCAGCATTTATTGATACGATAGTCTTGGCTTTTGTAAAATCATAGCTAGGAATAAACCCTTTTCCAAAAATATTTTCATTTGCTTTTCTAATGCCATAATAAGATTGAGCATCGTATTCAATATGCTTAACATTGCATCCAGAAACAGAGTCATCAGATGGTGAAAATTTATTAATGAAATCTTGAATAACCGATTTTGTAGAAGGAGATATAATAGTGTTAGAAACTATTCTAACTCTTCCATTCTTATCTTTTAAATTATTTAATTTTTTTAAGATTTCTTTATCAATACTAGACCAAGAATCTGAACTTTTATTGACAGATGGTCCGTTTAATCTTGAACTATTGTATAAATTTAAAATAGATGTAGATACTCTAGGAATTAGTCCACCTTGTGTAAAGCTTTCTCTTTTACCTTTTAACCATATTGGTCTTCCCTCTCTAGATTTTATTAAAACATTGGCAAAATCATTTCCGTCATAATATGCAGAAGAATACCAATTTGAAACTCCAGGTGTTATCTCTTCTGGTTTATTTACATAAGGTATGGATTTGATTACTGGCGATTCGCAAGAAGCAAGAGTTGCTGCAGCTACACTAAAGCCCATAAACTTTAAGAAATCTCTTCTTCCAGTCTTTAAATCATCAATACCATCAGACCCTAAAAATTCATCTACAGGAACATCATCTTGAAATTCTTTTTGACTAGAAATAGAAAATTCCGGAGTTTGATGTTTCTCCGAGTAACCTTTCCAATATGTTTTTGTTTTGCTCATAAACTATTTATAAGAAAATTTAGTAATGACATTTTGCACATTCCCAACCTCCTAATTCTTTCACTGTCACCTTATCATCTTCAAAAATTTTGTTATTAACGTCTGCTCTCAGTTTAATTCTCTTATGTATTTCTTCATAATACCCAGAACTTGTCAAATCAATCTCTTTTTTGTTATGACATTCTATACACCAACCCATAGTTAGCAGTGGTTTTGTCAATTGAATTAGCCCTCGCTCCATTCCATCGTCAGTTGCTGCATATGCATTTACTTCATCAATGGTAGAAACTCTTCCAAGTGTATAAGTCTGAACAGGACCATGACATTGTCTGCAATCAATATTTGCAGT
>JADHMB010000030.1 GCA_016780365.1 Flavobacteriales bacterium | reverse complement strand
AATTACAAGATGGAAGATCAACTAAATTCAATATTGTAATTAGTAAATAGAATTACTAATATAAAAACTTAAAGGCCTCTTTTGAGGCCTTTTTTTTTGACTATTTTTTCATCTTTTGTAGAAATTTAGAAACGTAAACAAAGTCGTATAACTCTTTTACTTTTACGTCTAAAATTTCTTCTTTATTGCCTTCCCACTTTTTAACTCCACCATCGATAAATAGAATATTTTCTCCGATTTCCAGAACCGAATTCATATCATGGGTAATTACAATGGTTGTCATTTGATATTCTTTGGTTAACTCTTGAATTAACTCATCTATAACAATAGCTGTGACCGGATCTAAGCCAGAATTAGGTTCATCACAAAACAAATATTTTGGTTTCATAGAAATAGCTCTAGCAATGGCTACTCTTTTCTGCATTCCCCCACTAATTTCAGAAGGATATAAAGAGTTTTTATTTAAAATATTTACCCTTTTTAGACAAAAGTTTACTCTTTCAATTATTTCTTCTTCCGTCATCTTAGTAAACATCCTCAAAGGAAAAGCAACATTTTCCTCAACGCTTAATGAGTCAAAGAGTGCACTTCCTTGAAATAGCATTCCTATTTGTTTTCTAACTTTCTTTTTATCTTGAGATTTTAAACTAGAGAATTTAATATCATCGTAATAAACATCACCAATATCTGGCTCTAATAAGCCAACAATACATTTTGTTAAGACTGATTTTCCAGAACCACTTTTTCCAATAATTAAATTAGTCTTCCCTTTTTCAAAAACAAAAGAAATGTCATTTAAAATTTCTACACCAGAAAAAGATTTAGATATATTTTTAACCTGAATCAAATCAACATTAATTGAGTTAATATATAATTAGCAAAAAGTATGAAAATACTACTGTAAACTACAGCATTTGTACTTGCTTTCCCGACTTCCAATGCTCCCCCTTTTAGATAATATCCGTAATAACTAGATATACTTGTAATTATAAAAGCAAAAACAATTGTTTTTGTAAGTGCATAACGTATGAAAACAAAATTGTCCTCAGAAAAAAATCTGATTCCTAATATATATTGTTTAACAGGGATTATTTCTGTAAAATAACATACCAAACCGCCACCAAAAAAACCAAAAAACATGCTGTACATAATTACTATTGGAAAAATAAATAATGCAGCTAAAATCTTAGGTCCAACTAAATAGCCAATAGAATTTACTCCCATAACTTCTAATGCGTCAATTTGCTCTGTAACTCTCATAGTCCCAAGCTCAGATGCTATATTAGAGCCCACTTTGCCAGCTAATATTAAAGAAATTATGGTTGGACAAAACTCCAAAAGCATAGATTGCTTAATTGTAAACCCTACCGTATAATCTGGAATCCAGGCAGATTCTATAGCAGTTGCAGTTTGAATCACTAGAACAGCTCCCATAAAAGCGGACATTAGAGAAACTATAAATAATGATTTCACCCCTAACTGGACAACTTCATCTAGAAACCTTCTCCAGTAAACACTAAATTTTTCAGGCTTGAAAAACATGTGGTAAAGCATGTACATATATTTACCTAAATTTCTTATCATATAATTATATTAACCAAAATAAACAATAATAATTGTGAATCCATAAATGCAATCATTAATTTTGGAAGAATTCTATTAATGAAAAAAAGTATAGTTTTAAAATATGGCCTAATATTGTTGCTTTTGCTAAGCTTTATAAGCTGTAGTGTACTAAAGAAAAAGAAAAATTGCGATTGTCCAGAATGGTCTTATTATAAAACTGAAAAACTTAAGGAGTTAACATAAACCAAAAAAAATGAAAAAGAAAGCAATTATTGTAAGTGGCTATTTTAACCCTATACATAAAGGACATTTAGAATATTTTCACAATGCTAAAGCAATTAGTGAAGAGCTTTTTGTAATTGTCAATTCTGATCTTCAAAGAGAACTAAAAGGTAGTAAAGAGTTTCAAGACGAAGAAGAAAGAATGATAATTGTAAGTCAAATTAAAAGTGTAAATAAAGCAATATTATCTGTTGATCAAGACAGAACAGTTTGTGCAACCATCGAAAAAATTGTTAAAGATTTTGGTCACGAATATGAATTTTCATTTGCAAATGGCGGAGATCAAAATAATAATACGATTCCTGAAAAACCAATTTGTAAAGAATTAGGAGTAACACTTATAGATGGACTGGGAGACAAAATTCAATCCTCAAGTTGGTTACTTAATAAATGACAATTTTATAACTAGGCTATTATTTCAATTTAGCTGAGTAATTAATTTCATAGTATTTCGACCTTTGAGACTTAGACATACCAACTGTATTGTCAACAAAATTATTTCTATCTAGAACTAAAAACCCATATACATATAGAATCATTGCTATGATAAATAGCTTTTAACTCATCGTCAATTTTACAAATCTGTTTTGGAATATCCACTTTTATACAAATCATACTAACAAAAATAATTTATCTTAAAACAACTTTTCTTTCTGAATCGAGTCTTAAAAGTATAAAAACCATTAATCCAAAAGAAAGAATTGCAGATCCTCCCTTACTAAAAAAAGGTAGAGGTATGCCAATCACTGGTGCTAACCCAATTACCATAGCAATATTTATCATGAAATGAAAAAATAAAATAGCTGAAACACAATATCCATAAATTCTAGTAAACTTACTTCTTTGCCTTTCTGCAATTAGTATCATTCTTATCAAAGTAGATAAATACAAAGAAATAAATATAAATGAACCTAAAAACCCCCACTCTTCAGCTAAAACACAAAATATAAAATCTGTATTTTGCTCTGGAACATGCTTGTATTTATCATTACTCAAAGTTCCTTTTAAATATCCCTTTCCAAAACCTTCACCTGAACCAACTGCAGAAAGAGCCTGATATATATTATATCCTGCACCTTTTCTGTCCTCTTTGATACCAAACATGATCTGAAAACGAGTTCTGTGTCTTTCACTAAAAACAGAATCGTAAACATAATTGATGCCTCCAGATATAGACAGTCCAAGAAGAGTAATAATTATTAGTCTTTGAATTTTTTGCTTTCTATATCTAGGCAAAACAAAATATCTGATAATTAAAAAAGAAAAAATAAAACCAAGAATAAGAATAAGACCGAAAAATATATTTCCTGAAATAGCACTACCAGCAAGATAAAATACAGAATTTGAAGCTTTTAGAAAAATTCCTACTACAGCAATTAAGACTGTAAAAAGGCCAATTAGCAAGAAATTTCCTGAGAGTCCTTCTCTATATAAAACGAAAATAAAACAAGCAAAAACTAACATGGTTCCTGGGTCGGGCTGAACTGCTATTAGCAAAGCAGGAATAATTATCATGAAAAATGCTTTTAACTTGGTTCTGAATTCTTGAAATCTTGAGCCTACATCACTCAATAATTTGGCTATAGACAAACTTAAAGTAAGCTTAATAAACTCGGAGGGTTGAATAGAGAAACCGCTAAAATAAAACCAAGACCTAGCACCTTTAATGGGAGGCATTAGTAGAACCAAAATCAATAAAAGTAAAATAAATCCATAAGTGAAGTATGCTGTGTTTTTAATGAAACTTCCATCCAATAAAAGAATAAAAAAACCTGCAAAAAGAGTGATAATTATCCATATAAGTTGTTTCCCATAATTTGCAGACCAAAAATCACTTTGAATATGTAGTCCTTTAAAAGTGCTAGAATACATGATAAAATATCCAATTACAGAAAGTAACAAATACATAATTAGCAGTGGCTTGTCAATATTTCTCCAAATGGATAGATTTCTATATTTCATTTAAGATCAGTATTTGGATTTAAAATAACAGCCTGGCTAATTTGATTCGCTTTTTCAATTGATTTTTCTGAAAGAGAACCTTTTATAAATGATTCCATCATTAAACTAGCAATTGGAGCAGCCCATTTACTTCCCCAGGTACCATACTCAACATAAACTGCAATTGCAATTTGAGGATTATCCATAGGTGCAAATGAAATAAAAACTGAATGATCATTAAAAGTCTTATTTTCAACGGTACCTGTTTTCCCGCAAACTTCAATACTATCAATCCTAGCATTTCTACCTGTTCCCTGATTTACAACTTCGTTCATGGCCTTCACTACGACTTCAAAATGCTTTTTATCAACACATGTACTGTGCTTAATTTTAAATTTTTTAAGTATGTTTTCATTTGCTATTTTTTTAATCACATGAGGCGTGTAATAATATCCTCTATTTGCTATAATAGAAGCTAAATTTGCCATTTGAATTGGTGAAACACCAATTTCTCCTTCGCCGATACTATTGGAGTAAATAGTACTGAAAGCCCATCTTTTTTTTCCGTACCATTTGTCATAAAAATCAACATCAGGGATAAAACCACTTTTTTCCTCTGGCAAGTCTATACCTAGTGAATTACCAAAACCAAAAGATTTTATCTTTTGCTCCCAAATTTTTAAGCCTTCTCTACTAGTTTGAAAAACGTTTTTTGAATTATCTTTCATTATCAATCTTTTATAGACCTGAAAAAAATAAGGATTGCAGCTATGTTTAATTGCTTTAGTCAGGTTGTTAGGCCTTTCATGGTTGTGACAGCCAATAATATTTTTATTGCAGGAAAATCCAGTTTCAGGGCTAATTACTCCATCATCTAAAGCAATTAATGCTTGAACCAACTTGAAAATCGACCCTGGTCTATACTTGTCATTATAGACTGGTCTATTGATTAATGGCTTTAAACTATCATTTTTTTTTAAAACCTTGAAATTATCAGAAAAATCTCTTCCCGTTAAACTCGAGGGGTTATAGCTTGGGGCAGATACCATTGCCAAGACTTCTCCACTAGATGGCTCAATTGCAACAATAGACCCAATTTTATTTGCCATTAATTTTTCTCCTAATTTTTGCAATTCAATATCTAATGTTGTGTATAGGCTCATTCCAGGCTTGGGTGGTTTTTTATGGACTGTTTCTATTTTATTGCCTGCATAATCTTTTAAATAATTTATATTTCCTCTCTCCCCCCTCAATAGAAACTCATACTGTTTCTCGAGACCAGTAATACCAATAAAATCATTTTTAGTATAAAAAAAATCGCCCTTCTCTTTTGTATTTTTAAATTGATCTTCATCAATTCTTCGTATGTAACCCAATAAATGTGCAGCAATAGGATTAGGATATCCTCTGTCAATTTTTGATTTAGCAAAAACAGCATTAATCTGTCCTAAATATGGAGAAATCTTGGCATGTTCTTGCTGGGTCATAGACTCAATAAAAACCGAAGGCTTATAAGGAACATTGTATCCAGAAGAAGCATTTTTTATAATTTCTTGGAAATCGTCACTACTTAAATTAAAAAGTTTACAAATAGCAGATGAGTCTTTTGGTTTTATGATGGAAGGATGGATATAGATATCATATATAGTTTCTGCTCCAACCAATAGTTGATTATTTCTATCATATATAAAACCTCTAGGAGGTTGGATATTTTCTGTTTTTGAAGTTATTTGACTGGCTCTCTCTGACCAATCTTTATTAATAACCTGAATATAGAAAAGCCTAAAAGAAAAAATTATTCCTACAGAAATTATAATAAGTACAACTACCCATTGTCTATTTTTAAAAGGATCCATTATTTTTTAAAAATAAATAAGTACTGAAGAAAAACTAAAAACACCAAAGCAGAAATAGTATTGATAAATGCCTTAAAAAATAATATTGGTAAATTGTTAAATGAAAATTGTTCTAAGAGAAAAAAGATTAGATGGTATAAGAAGATAGAAATTCCAAAAAATAATAAATACCTAACCAGCCCAATGGTAAACATATTAAGCTCAACATCTTTCTCAATATCCTCTTTAGAGGATATAGAATATAAAAATGTTGGTTTTAAAAAGGTGATGATTAAAAGAACTGAAGTGTTAAGACCAAGAGTATTTCTGAAAATGTCTGTAATAAAACCTAAAAAGAAAGCATATATCAACAAGTTAATAACGGTTGTATCTAGTTTCATCTTCAAAATAAAAAAACAAATGATTATAGGAGAAAAGTAAGAGGAATAGATTCCGAAATCTAAATAATCAATGAAGAAAATTTGAGCGACTATCAGTCCTATAAACCAAGCGATATTTCTAAATTCAAAAATCATTTTTAATAAGATGTTGTTTTATTTCTTCTGCTGTCTTATTGAAAACAATAAAACCAATTTTAGTTCTTGAAAAATCTTCCTCATTTTTTAATTTTATAACTAAGGTTTGTTGCTCGATATTTTCATTTATTTCTATTACCTTCCCAATTTTTACCCCACCTGGAAATAATCCTTCGGCACCAGATGTAATAAAGTAATCTCCTAGTTTTACTTTGGTGTAAATAGGAATATTTTTAACAAATATATTTTGGTAATTATTCTCTTCAGGAACCCATATTAAATCTCCCCAGCTATTGGTGTTTTCATGAAGTACTTTTAATCCGAAATTTGGATTTATTAATGGTCTAATTGTCGCGTAATTTTCTGAAACATTTTTAACAATTCCTAAAATACCTTTAGTACCAATTAATCCCATTTTTTCTTTGACACCACTTTTTTTGCCAGCATTTACTATTAAAAAATTTTCATAATATTTAAATTGAGAATTAATCACTTTGACCTCCTTGAATAAAAAGTTTTTTTGATAAATAGTATCCTCAGATTTTATAAATTTTCTGCCAACTACCATGTCTTTATTTAAGACTTGATTTTTTAAACTAGAATTTTCTTTTAGTAAATCGTTATTGATCTCTCTTAAAGAGAAATAAGAAAACATATTGTATTGAAAATTGTAAAGACTTGATGTAATACTATTACTAGAACTTAAATAATTATAATGATGGTAAGAATTACGAGAACTAAAGAGAAAGAACAAAGAAATGAATTCTAAAAACAGAAAAAAAAGAAAATTTCTGTATTTCTGAATAAGCAGAATTATATTTCTCATTTATATAAATTTCTTCTCTATGCTTTAATTAAAAATTGATAATTATCAATATTTTTTAGTGCAATACCTGTTCCTCTAGCTACAGCTCTCAAAGGATCCTCGGCTATGTGAACTGGTAGTTTAGTTTTGATAGATATTCTTTTATCCAAACCTCTTAACATTGAACCTCCTCCAGCCAAATAAATTCCTGTTTTGTAAATATCGGCAGATAATTCTGGTGGTGTCATTTCTAATGCACTCAAAATAGCTTCCTCAATTTTTGAAATTGATTTATCCAAAGAATGTGCAATTTCTTTGTAAGAAACGTGAATTTCTTTTGGAATTCCAGTCATCAAATCCCTTCCTCTTACAGCATAATCGTTAGGTGGGTTTTCTAAATTATCTATGGCAGCACCCACTTCAATTTTAATTTGTTCTGCAGTTCTTTCACCAATGAGAATATTGTGTTGTCTTCTCATATATTCTTCAATATCGCTCGTGAAATCATCTCCCGCCACTCTTATAGACTTATCGCAAACAATTCCACCTAGTGCAATTACAGCAATTTCTGAAGTCCCTCCTCCAATATCAATTATCATATTTCCCATGGGTTCCTCAACATCTACCCCAATTCCAATAGCTGCAGCCATTGGTTCGTGAATTAAATAAACTTCTTTACCGCCAGCATGTTCTGCTGAATCTTGCACTGCTCTTTTCTCTACCTCTGTAATTCCAGATGGTATACAGATTACCATTCTCATAGTTGGTTGAATATATCTACTACCTCCTTTCATCATTTTAATCATTCCTCTAATCATGTGTTCTGCAGCTTGAAAATCTGCAATAACTCCATCTTTAAGTGGTCTAATGGTTTTAATGTTCTCATGTGTTTTACCATGCATTTGCTGTGCCTTCTTACCAATTGCAATTACTTTTCCAGTAGTTCTATCCATAGCGACAATTGATGGCTCATCAACAACTACTTTGTCGTTATTTATAATTAAAGTATTTGCTGTGCCTAAATCAATAGCAACTTCTTGTGTAAATACATTGAATAGTCCCATAATTGTAAATTTAATGTTTAAAATGTCTAGTTCCTGTGAATACCATTCCAATATTATTATTGTTGCAATAATCAATTGACAAATTGTCTTTTACAGATCCTCCAGGCTGAATTACCGCATTTACACCTTGATTTCCTGCAATTTCAACACAATCTGGAAATGGGAAAAAAGCATCTGAAGCCATTACAGCATCTTGCAAGTCAAAGTTAAAAGTTTTTGCTTTATGTATTGCTTGATTCAATGCATCGACTCTAGATGTTTGACCTGTTCCACTAGCTAAAAGCTGTTGGTTTTTTACCAAAACAATTGTATTTGACTTTGTGTGTTTGGCTAGTTTATTAGCAAAATAGAGATCTTCCATCTGACTAGAAGTTGGTGAATAATTGGTTTTTAATTCGAATGAGTCTATACTCTCTACTGAACTATCTCTCTTTTGGATTAAAGTTCCATTGAGACAAGATCTAACAATTTTATCCGGGAAAATTGTATTGTTTTGTTTTAAAATTATTCTATTTTTTTTGCTTTTTAAAATTTCCAAGGCCTCAAGATCAAAACTAGGAGCAATTACCACTTCACAAAATAAATTATTAATAAGAGTAGCAGTTTGTAAATCTATTTCTTTGTTTGAAATTAAAACCCCTCCAAAGGCAGAAACTGGGTCTGCTTCTAAAGCCGAACTATATGCATCTACAAGACTTGGTCTAGAAGCAAATCCACACGCATTATTGTGTTTTAAAATAGCAAAAGTTGGAATTGCATCTTTAAAATCTTCCATCAACATAATTGCAGAATCAATATCTAAAAGATTATTGTAAGAAATCTGTTTGCCATGTAATTGTTTAAAGACATCTTCTAAATTACCGGAAAACCAACCATCTTGATGTGGATTCTCTCCATATCTGAGTGGAGTGCTTTTAACAGAATTAAAATAAGCATGAATTGCCGTATCGTAAGTGCTAGAAACAGAGAAAGATTCAGTTGCAAAATATTTTCTATCCTCAAGACTAGTTGAAACTTCATCTCTTTTAGAAATAATATCTACTAATTCTTGGTAATGTTCTTTTTTAGACAAGACTGTAACATCTTTAAAATTTTTAGCTGCAGCTCTAATGAGAGATATTCCGCCAATGTCAATTTTTTCTATAATTTCCTCTTCACTTGACCCAGAAGCAACTGTTTTCTCAAATGGATATAAATCAACTACAACTAAATCTATTTCCGGTATTTTATATTCACTTAATTGTAATTTGTCCTCATGATTAGTCCTTCGATTTAAAATACCTCCAAAAACCTTCGGGTGAAGGGTTTTTACTCTACCCCCAAGAATAGATGGATAATCAGTTAATTCTTCAACAGGTATTATAGAAATTCCCAGATTTTCTATGAATTTTTGAGTTCCTCCAGTAGAATATATTTTTACTCCTTTAGAGTCTAGAATTTTAACCAACTCTTCCAATCCATCTTTTGAAAAAACAGAAATTAAAGCACTTTTAATTGTTCGATTGTTCTCCACAGCTTAATTTAAATTAATAAGCTAAAATTATCAACTATATGGTAATAATTCACATAAAAATTTGGGATGTTGATAACTAAACTAATATTGTTCAGAACTAACTAGAAATCAAAGGCAATAAAAATGACTTGACAAGTTCGTATCAAAAGTTTAATAGTTAATTTATAATTTTTACAAGCTCTCTAGATTTTTGAATACAATCACTAACAGAAACTCCATTGAAATAATTGCCAATTAAATGAAAATTAGAATTGCTATTTTTAAAATTCTCAATGGCCTTCAATAAATCAGAATGGTTTAAATTAAATTGTGGAATTCCTTTGGACCATCTGTAATGATTGTCAATGATCGTTTCGCCTTTATGTCCAAGCAAATCTTCTAATTCTTCCAAAATTAATTCCTTTAGTTTAATAGGATTCATTTCACATAAATGTTTCTGTCTTTCACCTCCCACTAAAACCGTGAATAGCTCTTTACCTTCAGGAGATACATAATCAAAAATTCTGCTGTTAAAAAGTATTCCCAAATAACTTTTGTCATCTGAAGGCTTTGTCAAAACCCCAAAACCTTGTTTTTTATTTTGAATATTTTTCTTTTCAAAACCAAAATGAAAAACATCTACTGGACTATAAATAATTTTATCTAACTCAGCGATTAAAGAACGATTATCAATAAAATTCCTTAAAGAATATGCTGGTACAGAACAAATAATTTCTTTACAAAGTATTTTCCCCGATTCACTAATTATTTCATAGCCATTGTCGGATTTAATAATTTGTTGTACTTTATTATTAAGTATTAATTTATCTCCCATCGACTCTGCAATTTTAGAAGTCAATTGAGAAAGCCCTTTTGGAAAATTAAATGAATTTATTTTACTTTTTTTATCCTTTTTAGACTTCAGAACACCCCTTATTATACTTCCATGGGATTGCTCGAGTTTCCAAAGCAATTTGAGGGTATGTTCTGCGCTCATTTTTCTGGTATTTCCAGCGTAAATCCCCGTAATAAATGGCTCTATTAATTGGTCATGAAATTCTTTTCCAAATCTTTTTTTGACAAACTCAAAAACCGAAGTATTTTTTTGGTGAGATTTTATAAAGGGTTCTCTTAAAATCCTGATTTTAGACATAAAAGAAAATAAAGGACTAAAAATAAAGCTTATTGGGTTGAGAGGTATTTTAGTTAATTTATTTTTGTGTAAAACAAAACGATTTTTATTGCTAGTATCTTTTGGAAACTGAAGTTCTTCCCATAAATTATAATCTTTTATTATTTCCTCAATTGCATCGTTATTAAGAAGAACAGTATTTGGGCCGTTTTCACAAATAAAATCATTTTCAATTTTAGTTTGAATAATACCCCCTGGTAAATTACTGGCCTCTAAAATTAAAAAATCACTTCTTTTTTTGGATAAGAAATGTGCTACACTTAAGCCGCATATTCCGGCTCCTATTATTACTGTATTAACTTCTTTTTTCATCTAAAAAAAACAGATTATAAAAATAAATAATTTATCAAATTAAAATCTGAGTTTGTACTATAAAAATGATTAACATTTAAAGTAATTTTCATATATGCATATTCAATTGTATATTCGCAAACTTTAATAATATACTGATATGGCAATAATAGGTAAAATAAGAGAGAAATCTGGACTTTTAGTGGCAATCGTAGGGCTTGGGTTATTTCTATTTATTATACCAGTTAATGATTTACTACAACAATTCAACGGAACTGGAAATTCTTCTTTAGGATTATTCAACGATAGTGAAATAGACGCAAATGACTGGAAATACTACAATAGAGAAAATAAAACTAGAAACAACTTGAGGATTAACAATCTGAACTCTGGAGGCAACGGCAGCTTGACAAGTGACGAAGAAGACCAGATTAAAATAAATACATGGAATCAAATGATTTCTGATACAATTTACTTTTTTGAATTTGATAAAGTTGGATTGGATGTTTCTGCAGATGAATTAAACCAAGGTCTATTAAACGGAGAAAAACCTCTTCCTTCTTCTCTAAAAGAATTATTTGTTACCAACGGCCTATACAACAAAGACTCATTTAACATTTGGAAAACCAATAGAATAATTAATCTGCCTGATAATCCAGAATCTAAAAGAGATCTTAAAAATAATATTGAAGATCCTCTAAAAAATGAAAGAAAGATTAATAAATATAGTGCCATGGTTAAATATGGTATTTTAGGAACTGTTCAGGAAGCTAAAAGAACATCGAACGAAGAAAAAATAACTTCAAATATTAATTATATTTTTATCGACTACAATGAAATTGACGATTCTTTGATTGATTTAAATGAGAAGGAAAAAAGATTGTTTTACAACGAACACTCTAACGAAAAGATGTGGGAACAAAGACAAAATTTAGTTTCTTATGACTACTCAATTTTGAAATTTAATCCTTCCAAGACTGATGTAGCAAACTACACTGAAAGAATGGAATCTTTGATTGAAGATTTTAAATCTTCAAAAAACGACTCTTTGTTTGTAGCAAATTATGCAGAAACACCAATGATGATCCAGTCCCCTTACGGATTAAGGCCAAGTGGAAATTATACCAATCAACCTTATAAAGGAGGAAAATTTTCCTCATTTATTGATCAAAAAATAAGCAGTTCTGTTAAAGGAGATATTGTTGGTCCATTTGTCACAGGAGATAAAATTCAACTGGTTAAGATTTATGACACGGGAGAAGAAGAGCAAGCCAAAGTAAGGCACATATTGATTAGTTCTAAAAAAGAAGATTTGGACGATACTAAAAATAAAAAATTAGCAGATAGTATTTTATACGCAATAAGAAGAGATAGCAGTAAATTTTCTTCTCTTGTAACTAAATACTCTGATGATCCTGGTTCGGTAGCCAACGGAGGTGTTTATTCTTGGTTTCCAAAAGGCCAAATGACTGCAGAATTTGAAGAATTTAGTTTTTCTAAAAAAGTAGGTAGATCGGGAGTTGTAAGAACAAATTATGGTTTTCATGTTATTCAGGTATTAGGAAGAAAAATTGGAACATTTAAGAAAATAGCTATTGTTGACGAAACAATTCAAGTTAGTAAAGCCACTCAAAATGAATTTTATGATTCAGCTGCCCTTGCTCTATATTACAAGGCAGATTCTATTGACTTTGAAACTGCAGCAGACGATTTAGGTTATGAAGTTAAATCTTCCGGATATATTCCTTTAATTTATCCTAATCGTAGAACTTCAGGTCTATATGGTCCAGCAGATTTGAACAGAAATCTTAATATTTCTAAGTGGGCTTTTAATAGTGATGTGGGAGACTTACTTGAACCGGAATATATTTCCAATAACCAACTTGTTTTAGCAGTTTTAAAAGAAAAAATAATATCCTTTGATAATTCTTATGATAATATAATCACTTTGATGGACCCTTTGATAAAAAATAGTCTAAAGGCCAAATACTACGTAGAGAATTTCTCCAAGAAATTAGATAGTGCTACTAGTATGGATGTAATTTCAGAAATTACTGGAAAAACTATTGAAACTAAATTTGTGAAATATAGTGATGTAAATATTGGAAACAATACTCAAGAATTAGCCGAACCAAAAGTTATGGCATATATTTTTAGTCTAAATCCTGAAGAAATATCTACAATAATTGAAGGTAAAAAAGGACTTTATATCATTCAATGCCAAAAAACAAATAATCAAAACAGAGTAGATGAAAACACTGTGATTGAGAAAGCTCAATCTGAAGAAAAAGAAATAAGAACTTTTATAGAACAAGGTTATTACCCTGCACTTTACAACTCTTATAAAGTAAGAGATGACAGAGCAAAAAATATGATTCTTAATAATTAATTTAAAAATTGTTTTAACCTTTCTAAGCTTCTATACTGGATTGCTTCTGCTACATGCTCAATTTTAATATTAACAGAGCAGTCCAAATCTGCTATTGTTCTTGATATTTTTTTAATTCTATTAAAACTTCTAGCAGAAAACTTTAAAGTCTTTGCGGCATTTCTTAAAAACTCTAAAGTTTCGATCGATAGTTCACAGTATGAAAGAATTTCTTTAGAATTCAAAAGAGCGTTGTTTTTCCCCTGTCTTTTAAACTGAATATCTCTAACTCTTTGGACTCTTTTCTTTATAGTTTCACTATTTTCTTCTGAACTACCAACACTTGTCAGTTTTTCAATTGATACAGATTCCACTTCAATTTGAAGATCTATTCTATCTAACAGAGGTTGACTTAATTTGGAAAGGTATTGTTGAACTTTATAGAAAGATTGACTAGTAGTTGAATTTTCAAAATAATTCCCATTTGGAGTTGGATTCATTGCCGCTACCAACATAATATTTGAAGGAAAATCCACAGAACCTGAAGCTCTAGAAATAGTTACTCTTCCTTCTTCTAAAGGCTGTCTTAAAACTTCTAAAACAACTCTTTTAAACTCTGGCAACTCGTCTAAAAAAAGAACTCCGTTGTGAGCAAGAGAAATCTCTCCAGGTCTTGGATTGGAGCCTCCACCGACTAATGCCACGTTAGAAATAGTATGATGAGGACTTCTAAAGGGTGGTTTGAAAATTAGATCATTTTGTTGGTTAAACTTTCCTAAATAAGAATAAATTTTTGTGGTTTCTAGCATTTCAGATTCACTTAAGTTTGGAAGAATTGTTGGGATTCTCTTTGCTAGCATTGACTTGCCTGAGCCCGGAGGCCCAATAAGTAAAATATTATGGGAACCAGCTGCAGCAATTTCAATAGCTCTCTTGGCAACTTGTTGTCCGATAACATCTGAAAAGTTGATTTCTTCAGCTTTATTGATTGTTTTAATTCTATTTATTCTTTTTTTAAGGATGGGTTTTTTATCTAATAAATGATCAATTAATTGTTGTAAACTTTTTACACCAATTATATTTAATCCTTTTACAAGACTTGCTTCTTCTAAATTATTTGCTGGAATGATTATTCCTTTCATCCCTAATTTTTTAGCTTTTATAGCCATAGACAAAACTCCTCTTACTGGCCTTAGGGTTCCGTCTAATGACAACTCTCCCATCACTACATAGTCTTTAAATAAGCCAAGTTTAATTTGCCCAGAAGCACAAAGAATACCAAGGGCAATTGGTAAATCATAAGCACTTCCTTCCTTTTTTAGATCTGCTGGAGCTAAATTTATGATAATTTCTTTTACTGGAATTTTAAAACCAATATTTTTAAGTGCAGCAGATATCCTATAATGAGATTCTTTAACAGCATTATCTGGTAGTCCTACCAATAAAAACTTTGCTCCTCTTGAAACATTTACTTCAACTTCTACTTTTTGAGCCTCAATTCCCTCTAAGGCGCAACCAATTACTTTCTCAATCATATTTTTTTGAACAAAGAAAGAATCCTAAGAACTTAAGTTTTTTACGTAGTTAAATTTTTGTGATTATTTTTCCAAATGAATTTATGGTATAATCTAGATCTTGATATGAAATAGCGTCGTTTAAAAAATAGCTTTCAAAAGCACTAGGCGGTAGATATACTCCACTGGAAAGCATTCCATGGAAATAATTCTTAAAATGAGAATTGTCTCCAGCTTTTGCAGTTTCAAAATTCACTACTGGATCATTTGTAAAGTGAAGCGATATCATGGAACCTATACTATTGATATGGTATGGTAAACTGCTTTTTGACAATATTTTTTCCAATCCAGCTCTTAAATATGTTGTTTTTTCATTTAAAGAAGTATAAACGGTTGGGTTTGACTTTAAATGTTTTAGCATCGCATATCCAGCAGACATTGCAATGGGATTTCCACTCAGTGTTCCAGCTTGGTAGACAGGACCATCAGGTGCTAGAAAATTCATAACTTCATTGCTGCCACCAAAGGCACCTACAGGTAATCCTCCTCCAATAACCTTACCATAAGTTACAATATCTGCTTTGACTCCCAAGGCTTCTTGAGCACCGCCTAAAGCAAGCCTAAATCCTGTCATTACTTCGTCAAAAATTAATAATGAACTATTTTGAGTACACAATTCTCTAAGCTGATTAATAAAATTTTTCTCAGGCAAAACACAACCCATATTTCCAGCAATTGGTTCTATAATAATAGCTGCAATTTGCTCGGGGTATTTTTCAAATAGCTCTTTAACTTGATTTATATCATTATAATTTGCTAATAAAGTATCGGAAGCTGTTGATTTAGTAATGCCAGGACTATTAGGAACACCAAAAGTAGAGGCACCACTTCCAGCCTGAATTAAGAAAGAATCTGCATGTCCATGATAACATCCAGAAAATTTAATGATTTTGTCTCGGTTGGTGAACCCTCTAGCTAATCTCACAGCACTCATACAGGCTTCCGTACCGGAATTTACAAACCTAACCTTATCGATATTGGGAGCTAAAGACACCAATAGATTAGCCATTTTTGTTTCCAACTCTGTTGGGATTCCATAGGAAGTTCCTTTTTTAGATTGTTCATTAATTGCGTTAATTATTTCGGGATGAGCATGACCTATGATCATTGGCCCCCAAGAAGAAATATAATCTATGTATTTATTACCATCTTCGTCAATTAAATACGCTCCTAGTGCATTTTTTATAAAAATGGGTGTTCCTCCAACAGACTTAAATGCTCTTACTGGAGAATTAACTCCACCAGGTATAACTTTCTGAGCTTGTTCGAATAATTTTTTAGATCTATTATTTATGAGTTTAAACATTTTGAGTCCTTAAGATTTAATTCAGTTATATTTGTAAATATTAATTTAAGAGCCGAATATCGTGACTAATTGGGAATTTTCTTTAGACTGTGCAAGAAAACTTGATGAAAATGACAAATTAAGTACTTACAGAGATCGTTTTTTTATACCTAACTTCTCTGGAAGGGAATCTTTGTATTTCACTGGAAATTCATTAGGATTACAACCTAAAAATGTTCAAACCTATATCCAAAATGAACTTGACGACTGGTCAAAATGGGGAGTGGAAGGTCATGAAAAAGCTAAAAATCCATGGCTAGATTATCACGAAATTTTTAACGACAAAATATCTCCAATTGTTGGGGCTAAAAATAAGGAGTTGGTAGTAACCCATAGCTTAACTACCAATCTACACCTTTTGTTAATTTCATTTTACCGACCTAACAAAAAAAGATTTAAAATATTGTGTGAAAAAAAAGCATTTCCTAGCGATCAGTATGCTTTACAAAGTCAGGCCAAAATACACAATCTAAATCCCGAAGATTGTATTGTAGAAGTAGGACCTAGAGATGGGGAACATACTATTAGAAATGAAGACATTATTTCAAAAATAAATGAAATTGGTCAGCAGTTGGCTTTGGTTATGATCGGTGGAGTAAATTACTACTCTGGACAGGTTTTCAATATGCAATCTATAACCACTGCAGGTCACAATGTTGGTGCATTTGTAGGGTTTGACTTGGCACATGGAGTAGGAAATATTCCTTTAAAACTCAACGAATGGAATGTTGACTTTGCTGCATGGTGTTCTTACAAATACCTTAACTCTGGTCCTGGTGGAGTAAGTGGATTATACATCCATGAAAAACATGTTGCAAATCCAAATATTTTAAGGCTTGCTGGTTGGTGGGGCCACAACAAAGAAGATAGATTTAAAATGCCCGATAAATTCTCCCCTATTCCTACTGCTGAGAGCTGGCAATTATCTAATGCTCCTGTTTTGGCCATGGCAGCTCACAAAGCATCTGTAGATTTATTTAATGAAGTTGGAATGGAAAAACTTAGAAACAAAAGTATTTCACTTACTAATTATTTAGAGTTTATTATAAATCAAATAAATGAAAAAAAGGAATCTTTTTTAGAAATTATAACACCCAAAGATTCCGATGAAAGAGGTTGTCAACTTTCTATTATTGCTCACGGAAACGGAAAAGAATTATTTGAAGAGCTTTCTAAAAACCATATTGTTGTAGACTGGAGAGAGCCCAATGTTATAAGAGTTGCACCAGTTCCTTTTTACAATAGTTTTCAAGATGTTTTTGAGTTTGGAAAAGTACTAAATAATTATTTAAACTAATTGTGAATCCTGAAGTAAAAATATCTTTTCTAGCAATAATGACAGTTGTTTTTGGATTGGTGGTTTGGAGAATTTCAAATAAAGTTTTTACAGTAAATAAAAGAATCCAAAGTAGTAAATTTGAAAAATCTGAATATAGAAAAAGATGGAAAAGAAAGTAATAATAGTTGGGGCAGGATTAGTGGGTTCCTTATGGGCTGTTTACATGCAAAAAGCGGGTTATCAAGTAGTAATTTACGAGAGAAGATCGGATATTAGAAAAGCAGAAATTAGTGCTGGGAAATCTATAAATTTAGCACTTTCTGAACGCGGATGGAATTCCTTAAAAGCAGCAGGTATAGAAAAAGAAATTGAAAAAATTGCCATTCCCATGAGCGGGAGAATAATGCATAGTGTAGAAGGGGATTTGACTTACCAAGCATATGGAAAAAAAGACGAAGCAATATATTCAGTTTCAAGAGGCCATCTTAATGCAATCATGATGGATCTTGCTGAAAGTAAAGGAAATACTAAGATTCATTATCAGCACCAATGCTTAGATGCTAATTTAGAAAAAGGCCATATTACTTTGAAAAACCTAAATACTCAAGAAGTATTTGAAGACAAAGCAGATGTTATTTTTGCTGCAGACGGTGCATTTTCTGCAGTTAGATACAACTCCATGCAAAAGGTAGATAGATTTAATTTTAGCCAATTTTATATTGAGGATGGTTACAAAGAATTGCTTTTGCCGGCAGATGAAAACGGGAATTATCAAATTGAAAAAAACGCCTTACATATCTGGCCTCGAGGACGTTTTATGCTGATTGCTTTGCCTAACGAAGACGGCTCTTTTACTTGTACTTTATTTATGCCTTTTGAAAATAACAAGTATGCGTTTAAACAATTAGATAGCGATGATAAAATTGAGGATTTCGTCAAAGAAGTATTTCCAGATTTTTATGAAATGATTCCAAATTTGATTGAGAACTGGCATCAAAATCCACTATCCTCTATGTCTATAACAAGGTGTTTTCCATGGACGGTTGGAAAATTTGCTCTAATGGGAGACTCTGCGCATTCAACTGTTCCCTTTTATGGACAAGGTATGAATGCTGGATTTGAAGATTGTTTTGTAATGTGGGAGCTTTTCAATAAGCATAAAGACTGGGACAAAACATTTAAAGAATATCAAAAAATTAGAAAGCCAGATGGTGACGCTCTTCAAGATCTATCACTAGATAATTATTACGTAATGAGAGATCATGTTGCAGATGAAAAATTCTTACTTCAGAAAAAAATTGAAGCTAAAATTCATGAGCGCCATCCAAACAAATGGATACCATTATATAGCCAAGTATCATTTAGCAACATAAGATATTCTGATGCTTACAAACAAGGAAAAATTCAAGAAGAGATAATGCGAAAAGTTATGAACTCTCCTTCCATTGAAAAAAATTGGGACTCTGAAGAAGTTGAAAATCAAATATTATCTATGATTCAATAATTATGCAGAAGCCCTTATTTCTTATATTGATGTTTATTTCAGTGATTGGAAACAGTCAGATGAAAATGTATCAAAGAAAGAATATTCCATTAGTAGATTTTAATGGCACGTATCAATTACAAAATTTTTATTTAAGTCCTGGTCTTACTTATATGTTACCATATGAAATACCAAATATTCTAACAAATTCTAATAGTGAAATAAACGCCAAAGGAAGATTGGCTTATATTATTGAAGCAGGAGCTTATCGGATTTTTGAAAAAGGAGGAAATATTTTTAATTATTTAGACTATGGAATTGGTTATAAAAAACTTTCCGGAAGTGAGCAAATAAATGAAAATAAGTCCATCTTTAAGCAAAGGTTTTTAACAGGAAGTTTTAATTTGAATAATATTTGGCAATTATCTGACAGGAAATTTATTCAAACAAGCATAGGATCCAATATGGATTTTAAGTTATTTGAAGAAGGGAGTCCCTCACCTAATAATACAGATAAATTAACTTTGGCATTTCATTTAAAAGTTGGCTACGGATTTAAAGTAAAAAAAACTTTATTTATAATTCCAACAATGGAGTCCCCTTTTTTAACGTTAAAGAAATGGGAACAAGGAAAATCTACATATGGGATTTTCAACAGCAGATATAGACCATTAATATTTAAAGTAAGATTTATATGGCTAAAAAAACTTGGGAAAGGAAAGTGTCCTGAAGCACTTACAAGCCCAGAAGATAAAGCTAGATACGAAAGAAATTATATGCAATAATGAAAAATTCTCAAAAAAAAGCAACAGAATCCTTAGCGGTTCAAACAAAAATGGTTTTACCCAATGACACCAATCCATTAAATACACTTTTTGGAGGAAGACTATTGGAATGGATGGATGAAATAGCAAGTATATCAGCTCATAAACACTGTGGTCGAGTAGTTGTAACTGCATCCATCAATAATGTTTCATTTGATGAACCTATATTCGCAGGAGAAATTGTATCATTACATGCAAAAGTAAGTAGAGCATTTAATTCTTCCATGGAAGTCTTTATAGATGTCTTTGTAGAAAATACAGATGGCAGCCGAAGAAAATGCAACGAAGCAATTTATAATTTTGTAGCAATTGACCAAAACAGAAATCCAATAAGTGTTCCAACTTTAATTCCCGAAACACAAATTGACAAACAAAGATTTGATTCTGCATTGAGAAGAAAACAACTTAGTTTAGTTCTGGCTGGAAAATTAAAACCCGAAGATGCTACAGAACTTAAAAATGCTTTATTTCCTAAATTAAAATGAAAGCAAAAACTTGTAACGATATTTTTGAAAAAGCAATTGACTATTACCATATCAATAATGAGATTGACTCATCTTATCCAAACCCTTTTGAAAAAGAAACATTGGAATTTTTGCTTTTTGAAAAATGCTGGATAGATACCGTTCAATGGCATTTAGAGGACATAATTAGAAATCCAAATTTAGATCCGAAAAATGGATTAGCTATAAAACACAGAATCGATTCTTCAAACCAAAAAAGAACGGATATTGTAGAAAAAATTGACGATTATTATTTCCATGTATTTAAAGAAAACTCAAATTCCGAGAGCAGAATAAATACGGAAAGCCCTGGGTGGGTAGTAGACAGACTTTCTATTTTGAATCTGAAAATATTCCACATGAATGAGCAAACAGAGAGGAAAGATGTTTCACAAGAACATATTTTAAATTGCAGTGGAAAATTAAATATTCTAAAAAACCAAAAAGTTGATTTAAGTCTATCTTTTGACCAACTTTTACAAGATTATAAAAGTGGAGTCAAAAAAATGAAAGTCTACAGACAAATGAAGATGTATAACGACTCAACTTTAAATCCTGAGCTCTATCAAAAAAACAATTCCTAAAAATATATTAATTATACGATTTTCGGCACTTGGAGATGTTGTACTTGTAAGACCAATAATTCAACTATTTCTTAAAACATATCCCGATGTCATAATCTGGATGGTTTCTAACGTAAATAATAAGTCAATATTCGATTTTGACGAAAGATTAAAATTTATTGGCATAGATTTTAATTCAAAAGAAAAAAATATATTTCAAATAGCTAAAAAAGTTAAAGTAGCCTCAAGAAATATAGATTTTAATGGAATTTATGACCTTCATGACGTTATACGTTCAAAAATACTTTGCATGTTGCTCTCTTCAAAAACAGATGTTTCTAGAGTTTTTGAAAAGCAAAGGAGTTTAAAGAATAAAATTATAAGTAAAAAAATTAAATTACAGAAACTTAAAACATCGAGTGAGCGCTATTTACATTGTCTAAAAAAAGATTTTGACAAACTTGATTTTTCTAATATTAGTAAGTCTTTAAAAGCTGGTGCAACTAAAAAAAACATCATAGGGATTGCCCCTTTTTCTGCACACAAAAGTAAAATATGGCCTTTATCAAACTATCAAAAAATAATTAATCATTATAAGACCTTTAAATTTGTGATTTTTGCTTTTGGAAGTCAAGAGCTAGAAGATTCAAAAACTTACTTTTTAAAAAACTCAAACTGTAGTTTAATAGATAGAAATCTAAATCTGAATGAACAAATGGAATTAATTAATGATTTCAAAGTTTTTATTTCTATGGATAGTGCCAACATGCATTTGGCAAGTCTAACAAGTACTAAGGTTGTCTCTATATGGGGACCGACACATCCATTTTTAGGGTTTAGCCCTTTATTTAATGAAGAGTTTATTGTTCAATTAAGTAATGAAGAAAATAGTGAAAGACCAATTAGTGTTTATGGTAAAATAAAAAAATTAAACGAAGCTAAAGCTAAACAGTCTATGTCTAGAATTGGTCCAGAAAGAGTAATTGAAAAAATTAATTTAGCTATTAACCAATGATTAAGATGGACTCAAAGTGAAAGTAAAGCTTTCCATTATCTGATTACATAAAAGCTTTTTACAGGCATCCTCAACAATTTTTTTTGCAGAATTCTCATCGCTAGTTTCCACGTAAAGTGTGATATGTTTTCCAATTCTAACATTACTGATTTCAGTAAGACTTAAATTGTCCATACTTTGGGTAACTGCCTTGCCTTGTGGATCTAGTAATGCTTCAAGGGGCATAATATCAATACTGGCTTTAAATCTCATGATACAAAATTATTAATTAAAGAAAACAATAAATACAAAAATAGAACAATAGGGAGAATAAGAAAGATATTTCCAAATATTATTAATAGAACAAGACAAATTATAGATGAAATTACCCAGATATAAATAACCTTGTTTGACTTAAAATTTAAATTCTTTATTTTCAAGGATATAAACTTCCATTTACTTACCATTAAAAAGCTGATTAAAAGAATGGTTAAGGGTAAGAAAACTTGATAATTAGCAATATTTACAATCCAGCTATTGTACTCTAGATAAGTCCAAGTCAAACTAATAGTAATTAATGCAAAAGCAGGAATTGGAAGGCCTATGAAAAAAGAACTTTCTTCTTTCACAGTATTAAATCTAGCCAATCTAATTGCTCCAAGCAGTGGGATAAAACCAAGAATTATAAAAAGCCAAAGTTCTATGCCATTTTCAACAAAAAACAAAGACAAAGTGCTCACAAAATAAACAATTACAGCAGGTGCAATCCCAAAGGTTACTAAATCTGCAAAAGAATCTAATTGAGTCCCTAGAGCAGATTGAACATTTAATTTTCTTGCGGCAAATCCATCTA
>JADHMB010000029.1 GCA_016780365.1 Flavobacteriales bacterium | reverse complement strand
TGTGTGTTCCCTTGGCAATTTTGCCATCCCATGCTGCCTGCAATAGGTTATCAGGATTTTGGCCTTGGATAACTACTAGCTCATTTTTTAAATGAATTTCTCCTAAGGCATTAATTTGGTATTGCTGATTTAGTTTAGCGTCTTCATTCAAAATAGTAGTAATACAATTTATCAATACAGCTCCTGTCTTTTTATCTTTTTTAACAAATGCTGATCTAGAGATATTATTATCAAATGCATCTTTCCATTCTTTATAAAGAGATGGGGTTTTTGCTCCGTAATCGTTGTCCGTTGGAGGACGCCAAAAATTAATATTTCCGCCTTTTTGAATGATTTCTTTGCTATCTACTGAATAAGATGATATTCTAGCAGTTGATTTATCAAACTCAAATTTAAAATTCTTTCCAGTTACATTTACTTTATTTTCGTCTTCAAAAAAGGAAAGCTCTTTAGAGTTAGGGATAAAATTAGTTGACGACTTATAAGGGTTTAGAATTAATTGTTCTCGAGCAACAACAAAATCTTTATCAATTAATGGCTCTGATTTTTTGACCTTTATATAGATATTTATCAATAAATCTGATTTTTGGGATTCAAAATCCTCAACTCCAATTTTAAAATTTTTATTTTCTCTAGGATTCACATTAATATCTTTCAAACTTCCTGTTCCAATAACCTTTCCTTTTTCTAAAATCTCCCATTCTAAATAATAATTAGAAAGATCTCTGAAAAAATTTTTATTAAAAATGTTAATACTCCCTTCACTACTTTTTACAAAAGATATATCTATATTTTGATAAACCTTTTTTACTTCATGCATAGGAGGATTTAAAGACTTATCAGCTTTAATTAATCCATTATTTAAAAAATTATGATCGCTTGGAATTCCTTCTGGTCCATAGTCACCACCGTAAGTAAAATATTCTTTTCCGCTTTTATCCTTAGCAAGTAGACCCTGGTCTTGAAAATCCCAAATAAATCCACCTTGTAACTTATCGTACCTTTCAAATAAATCTACATATTCTTTTATACCTCCAAGACTATTACCCATAGCATGTGCGTACTCACACATTATAAATGGTCTATCAGCATTTTTCTTTCTTTTAGCATACTTTTCTAGTCTTGTATAATCTGCATACATATCTCCAATTGTATTGGTATTCCATTCTTCTAATGCGCGTTCATAAACAACTATTCGGGAACTATCCATGCTTTTTGCTAAGAGGAAAGTGTTGTAAAAATTATAACCATTACCTGCTTCATTTCCGAGCGACCAAGCAATAATACTTGGATGGTTTTTATCTCTTTCAATCATTCTTTTAGTCCTCTGGATATGAGCTTTCAACCACAACGGGTTATTTCCCAAAGTATAGTTTAAATCGTAATGCATTCCATGAGATTCTATATTGGCTTCGTCGTAAACATATAAGCCATATTTGTCACATAGCTCGTACCAAAATGGATCGTCTGGATAATGACATGTTCTAACAGCATTTATATTGTTAGATTTCATTATTTCAATATCTTGAATCATACTTTTCTTTGAAACTACATGACCGGTTTTATAATCATGCTCGTGACGATTTACTCCTTTTATAATTATGGGTTGTCCATTTACTAAAAGTTGGGCATTGCTTAGTTGAACATTTCTAAAACCAACCATTTTTGATATGGATTCAATTACCTCTCCTTTTTTATCTTTAAGAAGAATTTGAAGATTGTATAAATAAGGAGTTTCTGCAGACCATTTTTTAACATCTGGGATGTAAGCTTTTATATTGATATTGGAAGAATCATTGCTGCTTATATTTAATTCAGATGTTAAATCGTAAATAGTTTTATTATTATCTTTTAATGTAGTGGATAAAAAACCAGTAAACTTTTTATTCCGAAAGCTCTGAAATTTCACATTTAAATCTAGCTTCCCATTTTTAAAATAACTATCCAAATCACACAACGAAAAGTAATCTTTTATCTGAATATCTTCTCTACAATATAAATATACATCCCTTTCTATACCTGATAATCGCCAAAAGTCTTGATCTTCTAAAAAACTTCCATCACTCCAACGATAAACTTCTAAAGAGATATTATTTTCCCCAGTTCTAACAAATTCAGTTAAATCAAACTCTGCTGGTAATTTGGATCCTTGACTATACCCAACCTTTATTCCGTTTACCCATATGTAAAATGCAGATTTTACTGCACCTAAATGAATATAAACTTTCTTTTCATCCCATTCATTTGGAATATTAAATGTTCTCTTATAAGAACCCACAGGATTATTTCCATCTGGAATATCTGGGGGATTGGGTTCATCATAAAAACTAAATGGATATTTAATGTTGGTATAAATTGGAATTCCATAACCATGCAATTGCCAATTGGAAGGAACTGGAATCTTATCCCAAGTATCGACCTTGTATTCATTTTTATAAAATTCTTTAGGTCTTTGTTCAGGCAATTTCGACCAATTAAAGAACCACTCCCCATTCAAAGAAATAAATCTTGAAGAAGCTTTCATTTGACCATTAAGAGCTAAATCGATTGATTCATATGGGAAGAAGGTAGCTCTAGCAGGTAATTTATTTATTTCTACTATTTGAGGATTCTCTAGAATGGGATCTAAACTTTGTGAAATTCCATTGTAAGAAAAAATTAAGATTAAAATTGAGGTTAAACCTATAGCAAATAATTTTTTCATTTTAAATTCTATTTTAAATTCAATATATAAAGGAACCTATCAATTCCAAAATTTTAAAAATAGCAATTAGTAGATTAGTAGTCTAAATTGAAAAATCCTATAAACTATATAGGCTTATACAATACCACAAATAACCCACTTATTATCATTATTGGCATGCAAACTAACTATATTTCAACAAAGAGGTTGGTAAATTGTAAAATATCTGAATTTGAATTATATTAACCATATGGAAGCTGAAAATAGCTTTATAAGCGTTGATTGGGGAACATCAAATTTGAGAATTAGATTTGTTTCAGATTCTGATTTCCAAATTCAAGGTGAATTTTTCTACAATCATGGACTAAAAAAAATGAATAAAATTTGGGAAGAATCAAAAAATATTTTTCCAAATAAAAAAAATTATCTTCTTGATAAATTAATTGAGTTTATTGATAAAACTTTATTTGAACACACCAATATTAAGAATATTATTATTTCAGGAATGGCTAGCTCTTCAATAGGAATTCAAGAACTAGATTACTCTCCAATACCATTGAATCTTTTTAACCCTAATATTGTTTTAAAGAAAATAGAATGGAAAGGAAAGACTATTTCATTAATATCCGGAATTAAAAAAAATGACGATATAATTAGAGGAGAAGAAACACAAGTTATTGGAATTACAGAGGAGTTTGTTAAGCAAGATAATGTATTAATTATTATTCCAGGAACGCACTCAAAACACATCTATTGTAAGGATGGTATAATTACAGATTTTAAAACATTTATGACAGGTGAAATTTTTAGTTGTCTTTCTGAGAATACTATATTATCTCAATCTATTGAATATGATAATTTTAAAGAAGAATATGAAATTTCGTTCCTAAATGGAGTGTATCAAATTAAAAAAGGCCTTAGTTTAATAAATGCAGCATTTAAATTAAGGACTAATGATTTATTTAAAAAAAAATCTAAAAGGGATAACTATCACTTTCTTAGCGGCTTGTTATTAGGCGAAGAATTATTAAAACTAGATTTACGAATGACAAATAAAATTGTTGTTTACGCAAATCCCAAACTAGCAAAAATTTATACCACTGCATTAAAACATCTTGAAACTAAAAAAGAAATAATTTGTATTCCAGAAAAGAAACTTGCAAAGAGCCAAGCATTAGGCCAATTTAAAATTTACAAACAATCCATTTCAGAAAAATCCCACCCATCTAATTATGAAGTTTAACATCGAATTATTTGAAAAAGCACCAATTATAGGTATTCTGCGTAATATCAATGAAGAAACTGTAAAAAACATACTTCCTGTTTATTTTAAAAGTGGATTTAATTCGGTAGAAATTACTATGAATTCAACAAAAGCAGTTGAAATCATAAAGAGTTCAGTCAAAGAATTCCCGGAAATGAATATAGGGGCAGGTACTGTTTGTACAATGGAAGAACTTGATTTGGCATGTGATGCTGGTGCTTCTTTCATAGTAAGCCCCGTTTTATCTATTGAGATTATTAAAAAAAGTATTGAAAGAAAAGTTGCTGTTTTCCCAGGAGCTCTTACTCCTTCCGAAATTTTTAAGGCTCATTCATTAGGAGCGACTGCTGTAAAAGTATTCCCAATAACTAGCTTTGGACCAAAATATGTTAAAGATCTCATGGCTCCACTTGATAACATGAAATTAATTCCAGTTGGAGGGGTTTCTAAAAATAACATAAGAGAATTTTTTGAAAATGGAAGTTATGGTGTAGGGATGGCGAGTTCACTTTTTTCAAAAAATTTAATTTCTAAGAATTCAAAGGGAGAATTATCTCAGCATTTTAAATCAATTTTAAATGAAATTCAAGATTAATATTTTAATATTTTTTTTTCTTTTAATTGGAGCTAGTCTTAACGGACAAAATCAAGATAGGCCAAATGTGTTATTTATAATTGTTGACGATCTTAATGATTATGTTGGATCATTAAATGGCCATAAACTAACGAAAACGCCAAATATAGATAAGCTATCTTCTTCAGCAATAAATTTTAAAAATGCGCATACTAATGTCCCGGTTTGTCAACCCTCTCGAAATAGCCTATTTACAGGGATTTTACCCCATCGGTCTAAAGATTTTGGATGGACTCCACATTTCAAACAAGCTATTCTCAAGGATCAACCAACTTTTATAGAATTATTTAAAGAAAATGGTTATTCAACCTATGGGACAGGAAAGTTACTTCATGTTAACAATCGAGAATATTGGACTGAATGGGGAATTCACGAACGCTATAATTATGGACCACATGCATCTAATAAAACAAAAGATGGAATTGATGGTCATCCATCCGTTCCAGACCCATTTCGATCAATAAATGTGGTAGATGGTTCTTTCTCCCCTTTAGATAATCAACCCACATATTACGACAGTTCTGGAAAAAAAATTCTAGCTGGCTGGAGATACAATAAAAAAGAAGAATTTAAATATGTTAGTGATCTAATAAGAGATTCAATGCCTGATGAGCAACATGCAAATTGGATAGTTAATAAAATTAAAGAATTAGAAAATACTAAACCTTCAAAACCTTTCTTTTTAGGGGTTGGATTTGTAAAACCGCATACCCCGCTATATGCACCAAAAAAATATTTTGATATGTTTCCTCTTGAAGGGATTTTATTGCCAGAAATTAAAAATGGAGACATTGATGACACCCATTACAAAGATGTTTATCCTCCATCAGAAATGGGCTTAAGTTATTATAACAAGCTGATGTTGTCTTTTCCGGAAAGTGAGGGCTTAAAAAAATTCCTAAGAGCATATCTAGCTTGTATTGCTTTCATGGATGATCAAGTGGGAAAAGTATTAAATGCTCTAGAAAATAGTAAGTTTTCAGAAAATACTATAGTTGTTTTTACTAGCGATCATGGTTGGCAAATGGGACAAAAAGAATACTTATATAAAAATTCTCCTTGGGAAGAAAGCACTAGAATTCCTATGATCATTAAAACCCCACAAAAACAACTTGGAGAAGTTCAAGAACCTGTTTCATTAATAGATATTTATCCAACTTTGATTGATTTATGCAAACTACAAAAAACAAATTCAGAAAGTAATTTAGAAATAGATGGAAACACTTTATATCCGCTACTAAAAAAACCCAACTCTAAATCATGGGCTGGTAGCGAAGGAGCTTTAACTCTCTTAGGGGTTGGAATAAATAAGCCAATTGATGGTTTAGCCATTAATAAGAACAAAGCAGCACCATGGCATATAGAAATTATAAAAGATTTGGATAATTCTTATATAAAAAAACAAAATTATACTATAAGGACTAGAGATTTTAGATATATACTTTACAAGGATGGTAGCGAAGAACTATATGATCATCGTGATGATCCCAAAGAATGGAATAATCTTTCCTCGTTAAAAAAATACCGAAAATTAAAAGAAAAACTTCGAAAACAATTAATCGACAAACTAAACGCATGAAAAATTTACATTGTTATTAACATTAAATATTGTAAATAGACCTAAATTAAGTTAATTACTAAGCATCCTAAGATAATTTATAAACTTAATAAAATTAGTTTATAATTTAATTTGCGTTTAAATAACAAAATCATGATCAATAAAGAAATATTAAGCATTTTTATTATGGTTATGAGCACTACTATTTTTGTAGCTCAAAACCAAAAGCCAGAGTATAGAAATAACTTTGAAAGTTATGAGGATGGTACAGTTCTTACAGAAGCAGGTGTCAAAAATAGGTTATTCACCTGGGGCAAAACAACTACTTTTACAGCAAGAAAAAGTGAAGGTAAAGGAAACAATGGTAGTAATGGATATGCAGAAAGTAGTAGTAATGAAGGTGTTTATTGTGTCAAATACTTTACTCTTGAACCAGGCATAACCTATAAATGGAAAATTGCAGTAAAAATTGAAGGAGATGTGCCAAGTTTTAAAAGAAAATATTCTCTTAAAGTTTCATCAGGAAAAGGGGAAGAAGCATATAAATATCTTGATATTAGTATTGATAATCCAGAATCTGAGAAATGGATACAACATAATAACGAGTTTACTGTAAAAAAAGGACATGAAAAATTAAATGTTTTGGTTTATAGATGGGGAGGAGATAATAAATTGTGTGTTGACGATTTTGTAGTTAGAAAAAAGAATTAAAAATTTTAGATTTTATCATTTAGAGAAATAAATAATATGAAAAAATATTTACTTATAATCACATTAATTGCATCTAACTTTTTACTGTTTTCTCAACAAACTCTTTTTTTTGATGACTTTGAAAGTTATAACAGTGGAGACACCGTTATTAACTTTAGCAACTTACAAGGCTGGGGACCAAATGGAGCTGGAGTTGCTGTTAACGATCCTGGGAATGGGGCTGGAGGTTCTGATCAATATTTATTAACTCCCTCTGGTTATGTTGTAACACAATTTGTAACAAATGTTACTCCTGGTGAAACTTATCAGTTTGCTTTAAATGGGGCTTTAACTGCTTTTAATGCAGCTGGAATTAAATTTCAGATTATTCAACTACATGGCTTAGGGAATTCAGATGATGAAATTCGTGTAGATTTTACTTTAGCAAGTGTTGGTGGTGGACAACAAAATATTTTTAAATTAATTGATACTTTATATACAGCTGTTGCTACCGATACAGGAAATGTAGCGTTCAGAATTCTTAAAAACTGGGGGCCTGGATATAAAATTGACAACTATAATATTGTATGTAGTTCTTGTAGTGCTCCTTCTCCAGATTTAAATATTTTAAATGTACAGATTGATAGTAATCAATCTTCTTCTTGCAACTTAAGTAGCTCTGCTCAAATTACAGTTGATTTGAACAATAATGGTAATGAAAGTATTTTTGGGTTCGATATTAACTACAGCTTAAATAATGCTTCAATAGTAACTGAGTATTTTAGTGATACCATTGATCCAGGTAATAGTTATACAGTTCCACTTTCTCAAACCTTAGACTTGGCATGGGATGGAACTTATAATTTAGTCCTCTATGGAAATACTCCAAATGATACTTTTTCGCTGAATGATACTTTTTCGCTTTTATTAGAAAACTTTCCTTCTTACAATAATTATGATATTATATATAATTGTGACAGTTTAGTGTGGTTAGACGGGAATACCTATTTTACTAGCAATAATGTTCCACTAATTGCTTACGATGATTATGAAAATTACAATGATGGTGATGATATTTCCAGTGGACTTGATTATTATAGCTATGGAAACGGAAGCACTATAAATGCATCTATAGACTCAGGTCAAGGCGCTTACTGGTCCAACGGATTTGCATCTATGGATTCTTCTGGATTTGGAGTAATTAATTGGGACGTAAATGTTGTAAATGGAGAAGTTTATGAGTTTAAATCATATATGAAAGCAGGAAGTTTCAATGCTGCATCTTTATCATTAAGAATAAATAAAGGCGGGAATGATATTGTTATAACTGATCATCCAGGTGGAAACGAATGGGAAGAATTAATAATTAATTGGACTGCAGATACAACTGGACAAGTAGCTTTTAGAGCGGTTAAAGCATGGGGGGTAGCATATTTTGACGAGATAGAAATTAATCAAACTTCATTATTTGCTCCTCAAGTAATTTATTCTACTGTAAATGGTTGCGATAGTGTTGTAACTTTAGATTTAACAATAAATAATTCTTCAATTACTGTAGATTCTTTAGAGGCTTGTGATAGTTTAATATGGATTGATGGAATTACTTATTCGTCTAATAATAATACAGCAACCTATCAAATGAATAGTATCAATAATTGTGACAGTACAATTATATTAAATCTTAATATTTTAGAAAGCTCTAGTGCACAGATATCTGATACTTTTAGTTTTGGAGGAAATTATGACTTTAATGGAATATTGTTAGATTCTTCTGGGACTTATGTCCAAATCATAACCAATTCTGTGGGTTGTGACAGCATTATTACTTTAGACTTGATTTATATATCTGGACTTGAAAGTCAATTATTAAATAATACTCAAATCTATCCAAACCCTGCTAAAAATCAAGTATCTATTACTTCAGATATGGTTATTGGTCAACTTTTTTTAAGAAACTTACAGGGTGAAATGTTAAAGAGTATTTTTATAAATAATAATGAATTAAAATTGGATATTTCAGAATTAAGAAGTGGAATATATATTTTAGAATTTGTTCATAAAAATATGGTTTGGAACAAAAAAATAATAATTAGTAATTAATAAAATTAAATATGAAAAAGTTTATAATTATAATATCAATGATAAGTTTTACATCCTCATTATTATCACAACAGACACTTTTTTTTGACGATTTTGAAAGCTATAATGATGGAGATTCGGTAGTTAACTTAAGTAGTTTTCAAGGATGGGGAGGTAATGGCAGTGGAACAGCAGTCCTTGATCCTGGAAACGGTGCTGGGGGTTCTGATCAATATTTTTCAAGTACCGATGGATATATGGTACTACAAATTATTGATTCTGTTTCTCCTGGTGAAACTTATAGATATAGTATGAATGGTGCACTTACAAGCTGGAATCAGAATGGAATAAAATTTCAAATTATACAATTAAACGGACTAGGAAATGCTGATGATGTAATTCATGTTGATTTCACACTAGGAAGTGTTGGCAGTGGTCAACAAAACGTATTTAAATTAATTGATACTTCCTTCACTACCTCTGCTAGCGATACAGGAAACTTTGCTTTTAGATTTACTAAAACCTGGGGACCCTCATATAAAATAGATAATTTTAAGATTGAGTGTACGTCTTGTCCTCCACCAATAAATCCTAATAATGTGACTCTAAAAGTTAACACAACTAATATTACGGTAGGTTCAAACGGCATGTTTGCTGGAGGAGGTTTTTTAGGAGGTTCTGATGCACTACAGCTTACTGATTCTGATGGAGATGGTACTTGGGAAGGAGTTGCAACAGTATTACCTGGAAGTGGACCAAATTATTATGCTTTTTTCAATAGCCCAAATGGAGATAGTGACTGGGGAACTAAAGAGGATTTGAGCGGTCAACCATGTGGAGTTTCATCTAACTTTAATGACAGAATTCTTCCAATAATAACGTCTGACACTACAATACAACATTGCTTTGGAAGTTGTGAATCTGACGGTAGCTGTCCCCTTGTATTAGTAGAAGAGAAAAATGATATTGACTTTTCTATATACCCCAATCCTTCAAACAACAAAGCTGTTGTTAATTGTGTTAAAAATATCCATAGACTAGAACTAACTGATATTTCAGGAAAGGTTTTATTTAAAGAATTTAATATTGGTAAACAATATACTATTGATTTAACCAAATATCCTTCAAATGTTTACTTTATAAGAGCATTTACAGAAAAGGGAGTTGTTACTAAAAAATTAGTAATTAATTAAATACTTTAACTAATTATGTACAATCACATTGTTTTTTGGAAGTTCAAGGGAAATAAAGAAGAAAAAGAAAATATATCTAAAATAGTAAAAGCCAAACTAGATTCACTACCAACTCAAATTCCTGAAATACTAAAATATGAAACAGCTATTAATATTGGTAATTATGGTGCTTCATTTTATGATGTTTCTCTAATCTCAGTTTTTAAAAACGAAGACGATTTCTGGAAATACACCAAATATAAAATTCATGATGAAGTAGTAGATTTTATTAAATCCGTTCAAAAGTCAGAATGTATTGTAGATTACATAAAATAATTAATAAGTTGAAGACATCTTATGGAAAGTAAAATAACTAAAATAGAGACCTACATTGTAAGAGATAAACTTTCACAAAGTTTTTATTTTTCTCAATGGAAATATTCAGAAAGATGTATTTGTTTAGTTAAAATAACAGACAATAATGGAAATTATGGTTGGGGTGAAGGATATGGACCAGCGGAAGTATTAGAGGTAGGTATAAAATTACTAAAACCAATAATTATTGGGGAAAACCCAATGAATAATGAAGTTATTTGGAGTAAAATGTACCGCAAAACTCTTGATTTTGCTAGAAAAGGAGTTTTAGTTGCTTCAATTAGCGCTATTGATATTGCAATAATGGATCTAAAAGGGAAGACTCTTGGACTACCTGTATCCAATTTAATTGGAGGCGCTCACAGAAAAAAAGTACAGCCTTATGCAACTGGAATGTATTTTTCAGATTTGAAAAACCCATCCAAAAACTATCAGAAAGAAGCTGAAAAATATATTAATATGGGCTTTAAAGCCATAAAAATGAAAGTAGGGTTGGGAGTTAAGCAAGACTTTCATAATGTAAAGCTCATGAGAGAAATTATCGGAAATGATATTATGCTTATGATTGATTCAAACCATGCATATGAATATAATGAAGCTCTTTCTCTGTCAAAAAAAATTGAGCAATTTGATATTTCATGGTTTGAGGAACCTCTTTCACCAGAATATTATGAACAGTATGCAGAACTAAGAAAAAATACAATAATTCCGATTGCAGGAGGAGAATGCGAATATCTTCGATTTGGATTTTTACAATTATTGAAAAGTAAATCTTTAGATATTCTTCAACCAGATATTTGCTCTTGCGGAGGTATAACAGAAGCCAAAAGAATTGCAGCACTAGCAACTAGTTATGGTGTTCCTATAGTTCCACACACTTGGGGGTCTGGAATTGGTATCCATGTAGCTCTACAGTTTATAGCTAATTTAGAATCCATTCCAGGAAGATTAGTTGAAGCCCCTTTTCTTCTTGAATACGATCAGACAGAAAATAGAATAAGAGATTATTTGACAATTCCAAAAATAGAAATCAAGAACGGAGAAATTCAAATTCCAACCAATCCTGGGTTGGGAGTTGATGTTGATGAACGATTTCTTTATGATTTTTCAGGGTCAGACGAAATAGATATAAAAAAAGTAGTAGTATAGTTAAATAGTAAATATGAATTTTGGATATAAAAAGCTTTATATAGATGGTGGACTTCATGACGCTGAAGATGGTTCTAGGCAAAAAGTAATATGCCCTGCAAATGGGGATGAAGTTGCAGAGATTGCAGAAGCAGGCATAAAAGATACCCTAAAAGCTTTAAAAAGTGCTCAACAGGGGTTCAAATATTGGTCCAAACTCTCACTTAAAGAGAGGACTTCATGGATGAAAAAATTGCGAAAAGCAATTTTATTAAAAGAACGTGAACTTCGACTTGCAATGATCTATGAAATGGGAAAAACTTACGAAGGATCTTACGAAGACATAGAAGCACTTTCTAATGCTCTTGAATGGTATCCAAACGCAATGAAAAATTATCGAGATGAACAAATTTTAGATTATGAAGGGACACATTCTCATAAAATGATCCACAAACCTGCTGGTGTAGTAGTAGCCTACTTGGCTTGGAACTTTCCATTGTTAAATGTGGCTTTTAAACTTGGTCCTGCATTAGCTTCTGGATGCTCCATTATTATTAAACCGTCTGAAATGTCTCCCCTTTCAGCATATATTTTAGGAGAAATACTCTATGATATTAATTTTCCTAAAGGAGTTATTAATATTTTATGTGGGCCTACAGAGCGTGTTGCTCAAATTTTGACAAAAAGCACTATCCCCTCTGTACTTACAATGATTGGTTCTACCGCTACAGGAATGAAAATTATTTCTGAAAGCACCACATCTATAAAAAAACTTGGGATGGAGCTAGGTGGTAATGCTCCTTTCATTGTTTTCGAAGATGCCGATTTAAAAAAAGCACTTGACCTTGCTATTGGACTAAAATTTGGGAATTGCGGACAAATTTGTGTAGCTGCTAATCGCTTTTTTATTCATGAAAAAATTTATGATGACTTTATAAGATCATATATAAAACGTACTTCTGAAATAAAACTTGGTTTCGGAGAAACTTCCAAAGCAGATATGGGACCTCTTGTTCGTCATGAAGATATTAATCGAATGAAATTACTCATAGAAGACGCTATTTCTAAAGGGGCTAAATTAGAATATGGAGGAAAAGTTCCATTAAAAAAAGCGGACAAAGGTAATTGGTTTGAACCTACTGTTTTAACGGGTCTAACAGCAGAAATGGATTTATTTAAAAAGGAGACTTTTGGACCTATTGCTCCTTTTATGAAGTTCAGTTCTGAAGATGAAGTTTTAGAACTTGCAAACAAAACAGAATATGGATTAGCGTCATACATCTTTACCAACAACCATGAACGTATTGAACGATTTTCAGATGAGCTTGAGTTTGGGGAGGTTCAAATAAATGGTGTTAAATATGCAATTTATCTTCCTCATGGAGGAATAAAAAATAGCGGAATTGGACATGATTGCTCTCATTTGGCCCTTGAAGATTACTTAATTAAAAAACGAGTTTCTAACGCTTTATCATAACAATTTCTATATGGAAAATATATTGCCTTTTTTACTAATTATAATTGCAAGTTTATTTCAAGGCTCGTTTGGTCTTGGTATGAAGTATATGAACCCACTTAAATGGGAATCTTGGTGGGTAGTTCATGTTTTTATAGCTATGGTTCTTTTTCCAATTATATGGACATTTATTGCTGTTCCCGAATCCTTTGACATAATTGACCAAGCTTTTAACAATAGTAATTCAGATGTTGTAAGGGCTGTAAATTTAGCGATGTTCTTTGGGTTTGCATGGGGAATAGGAGGTATTTTATTTGGAGTTAGTGTTCCTTATATAGGTCTATCTCTAACTATGGGTATTGTAATGGGACTTGCAGGAACTTTAGGTGCATTAATCCCGCTTATGCAAATTGAAAATGCTATTAATACACCACAATTTCCTTACGTGATAGGTGGATTGTGTATTTCACTTTTAGGGATTGCTTTTACTGCTAAAGCAGGAATTGATAGAGACAAAATTACCAATTCTGAAAACAAAGACAACTCCATAATAATAAAAGGAATATTAATTGCTGTTGCTTGTGGAGCACTATCATCACTCCTTGCAGTGGGTCATACAGGCGTAAATGACGATATAGCTACAATAGCATCTCAATATAATGTAAAAGAAAGAAATGCAAGTTTAGTTGCATGGCTAATTGTATTCATTGGAGCATTTGCTATGAATATTTTATATGCTGTGTTTTTATTATTGAAAAATAAAAGCTTTAACTCATTTTTAGTAACAAACTCTAAAAGAGCATATGGTTGGGCTATTTTATCTGGATTTTGTTGGTTTGCTGCACTTGGTGTATATGGACAAGGAGCTGCATTAATGGGTAGTTTAGGGAATATTATTGGATGGCCAATGTTGTTAGGATTATCTTTAATTATTAGCAATTTTTGGGCTTATAAAGCTGGAGAATGGGAAAATGCCAGTGGACCATTCAAGACTCTTTTAATTGGATTATTTATTCTAGTTCTAGCAAGTCTAGTTCTAGGATACTCAAATACAGTCTCTTAAATCTGTATCTTATAATTATATTATTTTAAATACTTATGGTAGTTTAACCTAAAGTTACTTGCTGATAATCCCTTAATTATTTTAAAAATCCTATTAAAAGTTGACACTGAATTAAACCCTGTTGAATAACAGATTTGAGATATTTTTTGATCGGTGTTAATAAGAAGTTGACAGGCCTTATTTATTCTAAATTCTCTAATAAAATTAAAAGCTGTATTTCCAGTGTTTTCTTTAAAAAATCTACAAAAAGAATTAGTTGTCATATGAGTAAGAGCAGCTAAATCTTCTAACCTAATATCTTCATTGTAGTTTTGAGTAATATAATCTATGACCACTTGAGTTCGTTCTTTATCTTTGCTTGCAAGTCCAATGTTAAAAGATTCACTTGCCAAATAATTAAAATCTTGCTGTTCTGAAAGAATACCAAGAACTTCTATCAAATTAATTAACTTTTTTACACCCTGTGTTTTTGAAAGTTGAATTAACTTTCTTTTTACATTTTTAACTGATTCAGAATTAAATAAAATACCTCTAGCTGAACGTTTTAGCAATTGATCAACTGTTGTTAATTCTGGAATTTTAAATAATGATATATCGCTTAAACCATAAAGAAACTTAATTACTATATAATCAACCTCCTTAGTTTCATCTTCTTCATTCCGAAATAAGTGAGGTAAATTACTTCCCATAAGAACGAGTTGATTGTCCCCAAATTGAGACATATTATCTCCAACAACCCTAACTCCGTTACCCTTTATTATAAATAGCAATTCAAACTCAATATGATAATGCCAATTATTTCCAAAATAGGGAGTTTTTCTACGCTCTGCTAAAAATGAATCTGTAGGAGATAGTAATTTAATATTGTTGTAACCAAGTTTCAAATTTTGTAAATTTTAATCAATATAACTGTCTATTCTTCTTTGAAGTCTAATCCTCATTTCCTTAACTATTTCTCTATAATCTTTGTCTTCAGCTAGGTTTTCCCATTCGTTAATATCTTTTTCATGGTCGTAAAGTTCCTCGCTGCCATCGAAATATTTTATATATCTATAACGCTCTGTTCGTATTGCTAGATGTTGCTTTTCAGGAAGTTTAGACTTCCAACTTGCTACTACCGTCAAAGCTTCTTCTGGTCCAATCCAGGTCTCAAGGTCAGGCTTTTCAACAAAAGGTTTTAAACTAAATCCATTTGGGTTTTTACCTTTTTCATTTTTTAAAGTAGATCCTTTTAATGAGCAATAGTCAGATATAGTTGGGAAAACATCAATTAAACTTACAGGATGGTTTACTATTTTCCCAGCATTATTATCATTATTGGGCTGTCTAATAATTAATGGAACTCGAGTTGTTTCTTCCCATAAATTATATTTCCACAAGTGGTCTTTTTGGCCTAATAAATAACCGTGATCGCTGAATAAAATTACTATAGTATTTTTAGCAAAACTACTTTTATCTAGGGCATCTAATACCCTACCTACCATTTCATCGGCAAAATTTACACTTGCCAGATATGCTTGAGTGAAAATTTTTAATCCTTTTTCTTCAGATCCGTAACCTTCGCTCAAAAGTCTCCAAGCTTTATGTCCTCTAGTCTCTTTTAAATTATCACTATACTTAGTATCTCTCAAATCATCTTTCAATTTTTCAGTGATTTTTATTTTATTTAAAGGGAATTTATCATAGTATTTCTTAGGAACTACTAAAGGGGTATGTGGTCTTATAAAACCTGTTGCTATAAAAAAAGGTTGATTATTGTTTTGGCTCTGTTTTATCCAATCAATCTTTTTTTCAAACCATTCTGCACTCATTTCATCAGTCAATAAATCTCTTTCCGACTCACTCACATAACTAAAATGTCGATTGGTTTGCCAATTAGAAAACCTCCAACCTTCATAACCAGGTCCAGAGCTTGAGGAATCGATTATAGGAACATCAGAAAGGGGCACAAATGTAGCATCTAATGGTCCTAATTCCTTAGCCATTTCAACAGGGTTAGATGGATGACCTATGGACTTTTTACCATTGTAGGCAACAGGACCGTAATCTGCTGGAACTCCTTTGTCATCCCATACATTTTTAGGATTAGAATGAAAAACTTTTCCACTTTGGAAAACCTTATATCCATTTTCTCTCATATATTCTGGAATGGACTTAGAATTAATAAATGTTTCTTGCTTAAGCGCATTTCCAAAACCCCAAATTCCTGAACTAAGTGGGTGTACGCCTGTCATGAAACTTGCTCTGGATGGGCTACATACTGGAACATTTGAATGAGCATTATTAAAAAGGACAGATTGAGAGGCTAATTTATCAATATTAGGCGTCAGAGTTTGAGGATGTCCGTTCATTACTCCGATAAAATCATTAAGATCATCTAAAACAATCATAACAATATTAGGTTTTTCTTGTGAAAAAAAGTGAATTGGATTACAAAAAATAATAAAAGTAAAAAGGGTCTTAAATAATTTCATAGTATTTATTTTTTAGTTCGGTAAGAATATATATTGTAATTAATTTTTCTCATATATTTTATTAATTCATAGTATGGAGTGTCAGTTTCAGAAAGAACTCCACAATTTGCATTTTCCCCCTCATATCCTCTTCCAGCAGTTGTTGAATTGGCCCACATAAACCAATGAGCACCAATACAATTTGTAGTATTTAAAGCACTTTCTATAAAGTTTTCATATTTTTCTCCCCTGTTTCTCTGGCTTGATGCATGTCCAAGACCTGGATAAAATTTCCCAACATCTAAAGCTCCAAAATTAAATTCTGATATTATAAAAGGCTTATCTATTTCCTCTTTCCCAGGAAAATTAAAATCATTTAATTCATTTACGTATTGGTTGAAAGAAAGTACATCTACATATTTAGATGCAATTAAAATATTGAATTTATTTCTATGATTTTTTCTTCCTCCAGCATGCCATCTACATCCTAGATAAAGTTTTTCCGGACTGTGGTAATTAATTGCCTCTTTTATTGTTTTGAAATATTTTTCGCAATACTGTATGTAAAATTTAATATTAAAATCTTTTAAATTAAAAAGAAACTTATCTCCTTCAAAATCATAAAACTCATTCCAAGAAATAAAATTTGAACCACATTTCTTGTTCAATACTTCAATCTTAACAAATTCTTTTTTAAGTTCTTCAATATATTTTGATTTGGTAGAAGTGCTTTTTTTAAACTTAAACATTTCTAAAACAAAATTATTTGGATCATACCAATTAAGTTCATTATCAACAAAAAAACCTATAAAAAAAGAATCATTTTTAGCACTTGCTGAAACTCGTTTGATATTATTATTAACAGTAGTTTTCCAATCTTCATTGAAAACATCAGGAAGTTTACTATTTACCTTATACTTTAAAGTGCCAACAGAGAGTGTGTAGGGTACTTTTTGGTCATTATTAGCTTGAATAATATCATTATTACTCCATCCGCCCATAGAGTTCATACCCCAGCTTTTCATTCTTTTTAAAGATCGGTTTAAATATAAATCTGAAGAGCCATACTTGATCGATAAAATTAAATTTCCAAAATTGAATTTATTACCATTATAAAAATTGCTATACTCTCTATTTGGTAAGTCTTCAAAAAAATGTCTTCTACCATTAATTGGTGTGGCAACATTAAATTTTCCAGCTGAATTAACTCCAGTGGACCAAAACAAATAACCCTCAGGGTCAATAAACCACCATTTACCATCAATTTTCTCTACTCTAAAATGCCCAGTGCCCTTAAATTTTGAACCTTGTTTATATCCACCAAACTTGTTCCATTCACTAGAAATTGGATTCAATTTTAAATCTTTATCTTCAGTTTGTATTTGAGATTTTAGTTGCTTGTCATTTTTAATTTTTTGAGGCCAATCTCCATGCTTATATTGTCCATATTTATCGATGAATGGAAAAAAACTTTCTTTGTCTATTAAATATAAAGGAGCAATAGAAGGTTTGTGAGCTCTTATTTTTTTTAAAATGAAAGATTGTTCAACTTGTGAGGGAGGAAATTCTATTTCAATTTGCTCCACAAATCTCATGTCAAATGATCTTACAAATGAAATTCCATCTGGGAACCCGCGCATATTGGGAAAATCTAAATTGAGATTATTGTAAAACGATTTCTTAGTTCCATAGTCAGGAAGTAATAAATTATTAAATTCCAGCGTTTCTAAAGGATTGACCCAACAAATTCCTTCAATTGGGGTAACCCATTTACGACTTTTCATTTTCCCTTTTACAATTGGATCAATTCTTGAAACTTGTTTAGAAGTGTTGGTAATTGTGAAGCCTAAATAAGACCAACAACTTAAATCCCAATTTCCAGAAAAAATAATTTTACCACTCTCGCCTTCTTCAATTTCAATATTAATGCCTAGGTCAGATTGATACGCTTTTATATTACCACTCGCAATAAACTTAACATTAGCATCTTTATTAAAGTCATATAATATCTGACCTTCTGGGTTATTTTTATAATCACAATCTTGCGCATTAACATATTGCATGCAAATAAATATTGATAGGATAAAAAGTCTCATTTTCTCCATTCTAATAAGTTTGAGTTAATATGTTTTGTTGCATCAACTAAGTTTTCATAAGGTTGATCGGTTATGGATACAAAACCAATTCTAAAATTCTCTCCATCAAATCTTCCAGTAGCAGGCTGATCAGTCCATTGAAACCAATGTGCTCCTATTATAGCGGGATTTATTGAAGCTTCGTAAACAAATTGCTTATACAACTCCGCTTGTTGTTCTAGGTTATAAGCAACTCTTAATCCTGTTCCCCAAACTCCATGAGTTCCAGTTCCAAAATGAAATTCACCAATTATAACGGGTTTATTTAAATTTTTAAAAAAATCAAAATCAGAAAGTGAGTATTTGTAAACATTGTAACTTAATACATCACAATATTTTGAGGCTATTTTTCGGACAATTTTATTTCCATGAGTCTTTTCATATAAACGACAACCTAAGTATAAATGATTTGGAAAAACTTTTCTAAACTCTCTATCTACGGTCTTAAAATAGTAGTCCACATAAAATTCAAAAAAATCTTTCAGATCAGAGTGAACTTTTTGGTTTTTAATATCTATTTGATTATTAATATCTTTAAAATTTTCATAATTGGAAGACCATACTTGATTCATTTCTTTAATTGAACTGTATTTGTTTTGAAAAAAACTTTCTAATTCAGATCTAGCTGGAGAATTTGATAGTTTAAGTAGTTCAATAGGTATATCAAGATTTTTTCCCCAGTGGATTTCATTATGAACAAATACACCAATTAACCATGGATCGTTACTATGATTTTTAAAATTGTTTAAATTATTTTTCAAATCGATAATGAACTGTGGATTAAATGGATCAATAGCATTTTCTATTTTTCCAATATTTTGTTTCTTAGTAGAAGCAACTAAAGTATAGGGAATATTAGAGTGATTTTGAACCATAGACCAAGCACCAAAAGTATTTATTCCCCAATTCTTATATCTACCAATAGTTACATCGTGATGAACTTCTTCCCAATTCTTACCATATTTACGAATCAGGTTTAAATTGTAATAATTAATCCCTCTTTTATTAGATATTTTATTGTTATTGGAGGTTGATAAAATATTAATTTCATCTGAAATATCTGAAAAAAGGAATTTCTTATTTAATATTTTAGTTTGGCTTCCTTTTCCTGCTCCAGTGACTCCTATTGACCAAAAAGGATATCCATTCGGATCAATGAACCACCATTTATCATCAATTTTTTGTGTTCTAAAAAATCCAGATGCATTATACTTACCAACTTTCTTAAATCCTCCATATATTGAATGATCAGTACTAAATTTTGCACTTTTATATAATTGTTCATCAATTTCTCCTTGCTTTTTTAGTTGCTGAATATTTTCAATCTTTCCTTCCCAATTTGCACTTGAGTATTGACCCAATTCATCTATTATTGGAATGGATTGATCATTAAATTGAATTGGTTCATAATTGGATTCTCCAAATGGAGCCTTAAAAAAAACACTATTATTATCAATATTCTTGTTTGCTGATACTTTAAGCTTTACATAATTAAGCTCATTTAAATTTATAGTTCTCCAGTGGCTATGAACTCCATTTGGAAACCCTCTAGCATTAGGAAAGTGGTTTAACCAATCTTTATCCAACTCTTTTTTATTTCTATGAATTAAATATTTTACAGTATCAATAGAATTTGGTTTCACAATATATCTTGCATTAAAATCAAGCCATTTTTTTCCATTTCCCCAAATAGCATCTATAAATAATTTTTCTGAACTTTTATTATTTATCGGAATGGCCAAATATCTGTAGTCTTTCAAATTAAGTTTACATTCATTGTAAAAAATTTCAACAGAAACATCTTTATCAAAATCAATAATTTTATACCAGTCATCTTTGTTTATATCACAAGATGAATATTTAATGGCTAAAATATTTTTAGGAAAAAAGGTAATTACTAAAAACAAAATAAAAAAAGATATTTTAACCGCTAATAATCTCATTTTTTATTTCTTTCCCACCATTTATCATTTCCAAGCGTTGGAAAATATCTGTCCTTGTTTTCTTTATTCCATTCTTCCCAATAATTTAACATCTCATCAGCATCCTTATTATTACTTCCCTTTATATCTTTTATTTCTGAAATATCATCTGAAAGATCGTATAGTTTTGGCAAATTAGTCTGCATTTGTCGATTGGATATCAACTTTAAATTTCCTTTTCTAATAGCCATGGCATTTTGCTCCCACTTTCTCCAAAACAATACATCATGAGGTGTACCTTTTTTTTCTTTTTTTAAAAAAGGAATAAGATTAACTCCATCCAATTTGTTTTTGGTTTTAACATTAGCTAAATCACAAATTGAAGCCATTATATCCATTGAAGAAATAGGATTTTTATAAATTATCCCTTTTTTAATATTCCCCTTCCATTGCATGGCAAAAGGCACACGGACTCCTCCTTCATATAAATCACCCTTTTTACCTCTTAGAGGATCATTTTTTGAAGCATTTTTATGAATAGGACCACCATTATCAGAAAGAAAAACAACTATCGTATTTTCCTCAATATTTCTTTCTTTTAAAGTATTTAATACCCTTCCAATACCGTCATCCATTGCACTTACCATTGCAGCATAGGTTTTACGTTTTTTATCAATAATATTTGGAAATCGATCTAAGTATTTCTCAGTAGCTTGTAATGGCCCATGAGGAGCATTATAGGATAAATAAACCATGAATTGCTGATCTAATTTAGACTGCTTCTTGATATATCTTACAGCTGCATCACTGAGTTCATCGGTCAAGTAGTTATTTATATCAATACGATTGTAATTTTCCATGATTCTTGTTGAATACCATCCATAAGCCCACTTTACTTCTGAATAATCATTAAGTGTTAACTTTTCAGGAAAGTAATTGTGTCCACCAGATAGAAATCCAAAAAAATAATCCCAGCCTCTTTTAAGTGGATGAAATTTTGGGTGAGTTCCCATATGCCATTTTCCTATTATAGCACTATTATAATTTGCTTTTTTAAGAGCTTCAGAAATCATTTCCTCCTCTAAAGGTAGACCAGCTTTTTCATTCTCTGGATCAATAGTTGGATTTGTAGTAAAACCAAAACGATCTTGATATCTTCCAGTAAGTAATCCTGCCCTACTTGGTCCGCACACAGGATATGTAACATAACCATTGGTAAACTTTACACCGTTATTTGCTATGGCATCAATATTTGGTGTTGGTATATCTTTACATCCATTAAAACCAACATCTGCATAGCCTAAATCATCAGCTAAAATGATGATAAGATTTGGAGAATTCTTGTTTAAAGTAGTCTTTTTGATTTCTTTTATTTTAAACGGAATAAATCCAAAAGAAATTGACAGACTTGTAAATAGACTAAATGTTAATACTATTCTTTTTTTATTCATTATCTGTTGATTAAAATATTATCCATTTCACTATTGAGCTGTCGAATTAATTTTTTATTTTTTTTATTATTCGCTATGTTTTGCCATTCATGTGAATCATTATAATGATCATATAGTTCCTTTTTACCATTACCATAACGAATTAATCGAAATTGATGGGTTCTATAAGAGTAAGTCTGTTCATTTTCAGATTTAGAATATCCATTGTTTCCAACAAGAGTTAGTGCTCCATTGGGGCCTTGCCATTTACCATCTCCATTTAAAAATGGTTTTAAAGAATATCCGCCCATATCTCCACCTTCATTATTTTTGCGATAATCTCCTTTAAGATTGCATAAATCTATTAAAGTTGGGAAAATATCAATAAGTGAAACCGGTTGGTCAACTTCAGAGCCTCCCTTTTGATTAGGTAACTTAAAAATTAAAGGGATTCTAGCACTTTCCTCCCACGGGGAATTTTTAAATAAATAATTCTTTTCTCCCATCTGCCATCCGTGATCACTTGTAAAGATAATAACAGTATTATTTCTATATTTAGAATTCTCTATTGCTTTAACCACTTTTCCTACTTGCTCATCTACAAAAGCCACACAAGCTAAATAAGCTTGGAGAAAGTGCTTTATGGCTATTTCTCGATCTCCATTATAAGATTCTAAAATTGTTTTATAATACTTAGAGCCCTTATGTTTGTCTCCAAAATTTTCATCATAATAAGTATCATTTACATCTTCTTTAATCCATTTTGAAAGTTGAAGGGTTTCAATAGGGAACATATTGAAATATTTATCAGGAGCATTCAATGGGGTATGTGGACGAACAAAACCAATCCCCATGAAAAATGGTTGGGAATTTTGTTCCTTTGACATTGCTTTAAATTGATGTTCTGCCCAATTTGCATGAAGTTCGTCCGGAAGTAAATCTCGATCATCGTCATTAATATATCTAAAGGGTTTTCTATTCCATCCCAAAACCCAGCCTTTTTCATTTTTTTTGCCATTGGATATGCCTCCAGCAGACAAGGGCCCAAATGACCCATCAATAGGACCTATTTCACTAAAAGGTTTTGGTGTTGCGGGATTTGGCATAACTTTTTCTCCATCAAAATAAAAAGGACCATAATTTTGACCATGTGGTTCTCCCCACTTATCCCAACCATCTTTGCTGTTTCCAT
>JADHMB010000028.1 GCA_016780365.1 Flavobacteriales bacterium | reverse complement strand
GGACCAGATCCAAATTTAGATTACAAATTAGCACCTTGTTGTAATCCGTTACCTGGTGATTCTGTATTTGGATTTATAACTATCAACGACGGAATTAAAATTCACAGAAATAATTGTCCAAATGCTAAAGAACTAAGGTCGAATTATTCCTATCGAATTCTGACTGCAAAATGGAAGATTAACCTAGGTGATGCATTTATGACTGGCCTTGAATTTACGGGAATAGATATTGTGGGTGTTGTAAAGGAACTAACAACTATAATTTCTGAAAATGAAAAAATAAATATGAAGTCCCTTAACTTTGATACTAACGACGGAGTATTTGAAGGGGAAATAATGCTTTATGTTTATGATAAATCTCATCTTGAAAAGCTTATTAAAAAATTAAGAAATATTAACGGAATAGAAAAAGTGGTAAGAATAGAATAATATTCTATTTTTGTTAATAACAAATAAATTTAATTATTGGAAAACTTATCCGATATACAAGAAAACGTAAGACAAGTATTCTCCGATTATCTAAGTGAAAAAGGGCACAGAAAAACACCGGAAAGATTTGCAATACTTGCTGAAATTTACGGAATTAAAGGCCATTTTGATATAGAAGATCTTTACAAAAACATGAAGAATAAAAACTATCGTGTAAGTAGAGCAACCTTATATAATACTATTGAACTACTAATGGATTGCGATTTGATTAAAAAACACCAATTTGGTCAAAATAGTTCTCATTTTGAAAAATCATTTCAGTTTAAACAACACGACCATTTAATATTAGAAAACGGTGAGGTGATTGAATTTTGTGACCCTAGAATTCAAAATATTAGAAAAACCATTGAAGAAATATATAATGTGGATATTAATGACCACAAATTGTATTTTTACGGTAAAAAAAAATCTTAAATGTTAGACGTTAAAATTCTAAAAGATTCGGATTATTTATGGGTAGATATTAAAGGAAAATTAATTATTGAAGAGGATGGAAAGAATATGTTCGAACAGATTAATTCTTATATTTCTGAAGAATGCTCAAACATTGTCTTAAATCTTAAAGACTTAGAATATATCAATAGTTCGGGATTTAATAACTTATTAAAAATACTAACCAAGTCAAGAAACATGGGAGGCGATACTTTTCTATGTAATATTAATTCAGTAATTGAAACTTTACTAATTACAACGAAATTAAATACTATTTTTAAAGTCGAAAATAAAATAGAAAATCTTAAGGATTTTGTGAATAAACAATAATATGGGAGTTGATGTACTATTAGGTCTACAATGGGGAGACGAAGGAAAAGGAAAAATCGTGGATGTTTTAACTCCACAATACGATATTATTGCTAGGTTTCAAGGAGGCCCCAATGCTGGTCACACATTAGAATTTGAAGGTATTAAACATGTTTTACACACCATTCCTTCTGGAATATTCAGAGACAATGTTGTTAATGTAATTGGTAACGGGGTAGTTATTGATCCCGTTATTCTTTTAAAGGAAATTAAACAACTAGAAGAATTAAATATAGATGTTGAGTCGAAATTATTAATCTCTAAAAAAGCACATTTAATACTTCCAACCCACAAACTTTTAGATCAAGCTTCTGAAATCTCTAAAGGAAAACATAAAATTGGATCAACTTTAAAAGGGATAGGGCCTACCTACATGGATAAGACAGGGAGAAATGGATTAAGAATTGGAGATATTAAAAGTCCTAATTTTCATAAAAAGTATCAAAAACTAAAGGAAAAACACTTCAATCTACTTAAAAACACCAAGCTCTTAAAGGATCTTGAATCTATAGAAAATGAATTTTTAGAAAGTATTGATTATTTAAAGAAGTTCGAACATATTGATAGTGAACACTACTTAAATAATGCCTCTAAAAATGGTAAGAATATTCTAGCTGAAGGTGCTCAAGGTAGTCTTCTTGATATTGATTTTGGAACTTATCCATTTGTTACTTCTAGTAACACCATCACAGCTGGAACATGTACTGGGCTTGGAATCGCTCCAAATAAAATAAAAAAAGTAGTTGGTATTTTCAAGGCTTACTGCACTAGAGTTGGCAGTGGTCCTTTTCCATCTGAATTAGATAACGAAGTTGGGGAAGAAATAAGAAAATTAGGCCATGAATTTGGCGCTACTACAGGAAGAGAAAGAAGATGTGGATGGATAGATTTACCAGCACTAAAATACGCCATTATGATTAATGGAGTAACTGAACTTTCCATGATGAAAGCAGATGTTTTAGACTCTTTTAAAGAAATTTATGTTTGTACCCATTATGTTCAACAAGGAGAACAAATAGATTATTTTCCTTTTGAGCTAAATGAAAATACAAAGCCTGTTTTTAAGAAAGTTTCAGGCTGGAATCAAGATATTACTAAATGCAAAAAAGAAAAAGATTTTCCTAAAGAGCTTTCCAGTTACATAGAATATCTTGAAAAAGAACTTGAAGTTCCAATAAGTATTGTCTCTGTTGGTCCTAACAGAACAGAAACTATTATAAGGTAGAAGATATACTATTGAAATGAAACCATCGTTTAAAATTAAATGAGAATTGTTTTATCAATACTAGCTATCTTCTTTTTAAGCTCCAATTTTAATATCTATAGTCAAGAAAAAAAAATAAACTTTTCTTCAAAAGAAAGCAAAGGAATAACTTCCAATAGTAGAAAATTACTTATCCTTTGGAATAATGTTGTATTTAAACATGAATCTTCTCTTATGAAGTGTGACAGTGCTATTTACGAAAGGTCTAACAATTCATTCATAGCGTATAAAAACGTTGAAATTAACGAGAACGATAGTTTAAAAATTTATGGAGATAGTATTCATTATTATGGAGATATTCAAAAAGCATATATATATGGAAATGTTTCTGTTAAATCCAATAAAATTAATTTAAATACACCATCCCTGATTTATGATAAAAAAACAAAAATTGCTTATTACACAAATGGAGCTACACTAAGAGATTTAGAGAAAGGTTATAAAATAGAAAGTCAAAAGGGAGCTTTTAAAACACAAATTCAAAGTGTTTTTTTTAAAGAAAACGTTGTTTTAACCCATGAAGATTATAAAATAATTAGCGATACTTTGATTTATCACACCGACAACCAAAGGTCAGATATTATAGGAAATACAGAGATCATAACAAATAACAGCTCTATATATTCAAACAAAGGATGGTTTGATAGCAAAAATAACAATGCATCCTTTAAAGGAGAAGTTATTTTAAAAAGTAAAGATCAAAAATTATTTGCCGATAGTGTTTTTTACAACGAAATTTCTGGGGAATCTTATGCTGAAGGAAATGTACTGATTAAAGACGATAGTGCTAAAATAATAATAAGAGGAAACTATGGTATATACAATGAGAAAACAGACTCTATTAAAGTTTGGGACAATTCCATATTTACCCAACTAGACAGTTCGGATACAATAAATATTTATGCAGATCAATTTATAAGATACCAAGACTCGTTGAAAGAGTTAATTATTTGTTACAACAACGTTGTTATCAACGGAAATTTAATTAACGGAGATTGTGACTCTATTTATTACAACAAGACAGATTCTACTTTAAAATGTATTAAAGATCCTATTATTTGGTTGGATAAAAACCAGGTGACAGGTGAAAAAATAGAATTCAAGGCATTTGAAGGAGAAATATATAATATGTTCGTTACTAATAACTCCATGATAATAACAAGAAAAGATAGTATTCATTACGATCAAATAAAAGGAGAACAAATTAACGGTCACTTTAAGAATAATGAACTAAATATATTAGATGTAAATAAGAATGGACAGGCTATTTATTATACCAGTGAAGAAAAAGACTCTTTAATTAATGAAATAAATATTATTTCCTGTGAATCTATGAAACTCCACATGAAAGAAAATAAAATTGAAAAAATAAAATTCTATTCTAATCCCGATGGGAAAACTCTTCCTCTAGAAGGTAATGGGGAAAATGTTTATTTGGATGACTTTAAAATAATTTCTAAAAGAAGCTATCAAGAAAAAAAAGTCGTTGAAAAAGGCGATTCTCCAAACGGAAGGTAAATTTCATCAGAATTTTTTGTACTAAAAGTATTGCAATAAACAGTGCTTTTATTGACAGACCCTTTTTTTATTAGAGCGTCTAAATTGTTGTAGTTATGTACCACTATAGAATCTTGCTGAACAAATGCAATATTTGTCCTATTAAGTAAATCTAAATTAAATCCTTCATTAATTTGATTTATAAATCTTACCTGGGCGTCTACTGCCCTTCCGCACATTCCATCAGGAAAATAATCAGCTCCAACAACCAATAAATTATCTTTAATAAATTTTAATTGACCATTGACAGGCTGGCCATGCGATTTCCAATCGTCTACAAAATCTTTAAATAACGAGGAAATATTTTTTTTGGTAACACTATCTATTGAAACAGGTGAAATATATAGCCAAATTTTAGATTGAGGGTGTAGGTTCTGAAAAATCATAAATCTGCAGCGTTTGAAATGAGTTCTGCAATATCTAAAACTTTGACTTTCTCTTCTTTTTCAAAATGTTTGATTCCATCTGTCATCATAGTATTACAAAATGGACACCCTGTAGCGATATAGTCTGCATTTACTTCAATGGCATCCTGAGTTCTTTCAATATTTATTTCCTTATTCCCTTTTTCAGCATCTTTAAACATTTGAGCCCCTCCAGCGCCACAACAAAGTCCTTTTGCTTTAGACCTTTTCATTTCTACTAGTTCTGCATCTAATTTTTCCAGAACTTCTCTAGGTGCTTCATATACATCATTTGCTCTTCCTAAATAACAAGGGTCGTGAAAAGTGATTTTTTTTCCTTCAAATTTTCCTCCACCTTTCAATAATAACCTACCCTCTCTAATTAGTTGATTTATCAATTGAGTATGATGAACCACTTCAAAATCAGCTCCAAGTTCAGGATATTCATTTTTTAAAGTATTAAAACAATGTGGGCATCCGGTAACAATCTTTTGTATTTCGTATCCTTTTAACAATTCTATGTTTTGAATAGCTTGCATCATAAAAGCAAACTCGTTGCCTGCTCGTTTAGCAGGATCTCCAGTACAAGATTCTTCAGCACCAAGAATGGCAAATTTTATATTGCAATAATTTAAAATTTTAACTATTGCTTTAGATATTTTTTTTGCTCTGTCGTCAAAGCTACCAGAACAACCAACCCAAAATAAAATGTCTGGACGCTCATTATTTGCAATCATCTCTGCAACTGTAGGAACTCGAAGTTTATTCATTTCATTACTCATCTACCCAATTATTTCTATCTGCCTGTGCAAACTGCCAAGGAGCTCCGTTATTTTCAATATTAGTAAGCATACCTGCTAATTCAGATGGAACTTTAGATTCTTCCATAACTAAATATCTTCTTAAATCTATAATTATTGATAATGGGTCAATACTTACTGGACACTCTTGAACACAGGCATTACAGGATGTGCAAGCCCAAATTTCCTCTTCTGAAATATAATCTCCCAATAAAGATTTGTTGTCCTTAAAATCGGGACCATTATTTCTTTTGTTTGCTCCAACCTCTTCTAGCCTATCTCTAGTATCCATTATTATTTTTCTAGGACTTAATAATTTTCCTGTTTGACTTGCTGGGCATGCAGAAGTACAACGGCCACATTCAGTGCAAGTGTAAGCGTCCATCAAACTTTTCCAAGTTAAATCTTCAACATCTTTGGCTCCAAATCTATCCGGGACAGAGGCTTCTCCTTCTGTAGGAGTTGCATAAGGATCAAAACTTGGGTCAAACATTTTTAGCACTTCTTCTTTCACAGAACTTAAATTATTAAAAGCTCCTTTGTTATTTAAATTACTAAAATAGGTGTTGGGAAAAGCCATAACAATATGAAAGTGTTTTGAATAAGGCAAGTAATTTAAAAATCCAAAAACGACCAAAATATGACCCCACCAGCCCACTCTCTCTAAAATTATCAATGTCTCCACATCAAAATAATTAAAAAAGTAAGGTGCTGTGAATGATGAAATCAAAAAACCAAAAGACCCACTTCCTGCAACATGAGATTTACCTTGTAAAAATAGAGCTTCATCTGCACCATTCATAGTGAAAACACAAACCAATAAGACAATTTCTAGATAAAGAATAATGTTACCATCCAGTTTTGGCCAACCAGTCATTTCAGACATTTTAAATCTTGGAACCTGAAGTAAATTTCTTCTTGCTAGAAAATACAATGTGGAAATAAATGCCAATACAGAAAGAACTTCTATAGTACTAATTAATAAAACATAAATCCATCCTAATTTATTAAGGAAAAATCTATGACTTCCGGATATTCCATCTGCAATAATTTCTATAAGTTCAGTGGAAGTAAATAAGAAAGCTACATAAATAAAAAGATGTAATAAAGCAGGAACAATACGCTGAAACATTTTTTTTTGACCTAGTGCAACTAATAAAGTAGTTTTAATTCTTTGAGCTTTATTATCTGATCTGTCAAGTGGTTTACCTAACGATATATTTTTTCTGATTTTAGAAATATTGAAGCTAAAAAACCCAAATCCGACAACCAGAAGAACAATAAAAAGCAATTGGCTAATCATAGAATATTAAAATGTTACTTATTTGAAACTTAAAGAATCAACTGCAAACTTTTTTAAGAGCTTTTCATCTCTAGAATCTAAAATGCTTTTGTCTTTTTTACCAAATATACTGAATTGAACATATCGTTTTGGTTCTGTTTTAATATTTTCTACTAGTCTAGTAGCCTCGTCAATCATTTGTGTAACGGATAAATAAACTGTAGAGTCGTTAATTAATCTAGTAAGTGTTCCATCTCCATTTTTAATATCGTAAAGAATCATATTAACTTCTTCTAAAGATTCTTTAGCGTTATTGATAGTGCCCTTTATATCAGACGCTACAAGAGAATCTGAAAGCTGAGCAGTATTATTTAATATTTTATTAATTGCTTGATTGCTTTCCTTGAGATTGGTTGTAACTGTTTTAATATTAGAAACAATCTGAGTGATATTATCTTTTTCGCTTCTTATCAAACTACTTATCTGAAGGGAAACTTTCTCCAAATTTTTGATAGAATTTTTAATGCCATCAAAAGATTCATCTAAATTATCTGTATTCCTACTAAAAATTGCCTCAATGGTCTTAATAGCTGAATCTGCTGTGCTAATTAGTTCATTGGTTTTCTTCTCAAGTGGAATTAAACGCTCATTTATCTGATCTTCCAATGCTAAAGATACAGAGGATGGGATAGTATCTCTAGAATTATAATAATCTAATGAATCTCCCCAAGAAATGTCTAAGTAAGAACCAGAAAGTAAATCCGAGTTTAATAACACTAGAGATCCTTTCTTGAGCTTTAAAACATTAGGATCTGTCAACTCAAATTCTACAACTATGTTATTTAAATTATTTTTTTGAAAATTAATATTGGTAATTATTCCTACCTGTAAACCGTTCAAGTTAACGGGTCTTCCAGTTGAAAGACCTTCCGAATTAGAAAACACACTATAGTATACAAATCTAGATTTCCATATTTCTTGACCTTTTAAAAAAAACGATCCTACAATTAGAACACTAATTCCAATTAAAGTAACTATTCCAATTAAAAATTCTTTTTTAAGTTTCATTTAGCAATATTTTACGGCTTTTCCCAATTTAGTCTTTTTCCGTCTTGGAATGAAACTACAAAAGCAGATTCATATCCAGATTTTTTAGCTTGGCTTAAATGCTCATTAGCACTTTTCATATTTGAGCTAAAGCCAAAAGTATATTTGTAATAATTTCCACTAATATACACTTCTACATCTTTTAAACCATTAAAGTTTTCGGGAAGTGTTGGAATTTTAACACTTGATGTTGCTATTTGAACCTTATATATTAATCCTGTATCTTTAGGATTCTCGTTCTGTAAAACACTCTTTTCTTCCTTATATTCTGATAAAGATTCGTCAACATTATCGTATTTATTTTTATAATTTTTAAAACCTTCAAAAATATGATTTGCTAATTTTAATTGCCCACTTTTTGAAATAAGCAACTTTTCATCTCTGGGGTTTGACAAAAAACCTAGTTCCAATAAAACAGCTGGCATTGTTGCTCTGTAAAGAACCATGAATCCAGCTTGCTTTACACCTCTGTCTCTGAGCCCTAATTTCAATCTACAATCCTTTTGAATTGCATTAGCTAAAATTAAACTTTGATCTAAAAATGCATTTTGCCTCATGGATAATGCTATATAAGCATCTGGATCATTTGGATCAAACTCAGAATAAGTTTGCTCGTTGTTTTCCTCCATTAAAATAGATGAGTTTTCAAACTTTGCCACTTCCAAAGCTGCTTTTGATTTATGCAACCCGAGAACCCATGTCTCGAAACCATTTGCAGAGGGCGCTTCAATAGCATTTGCATGAACTGAAATAAATAAGTCAGCTCCAATCTCATTGGCTATTTTAGCTCTTTTAGCCAATCCTATAAACCTATCGTCATCTCTAGTAAAAATAACTTTTACATCTGGAAATTCTTTCTTTATTAAATCCCCTAAAAGCAAACTAACTTTTAAAACAACCGTTTTCTCAAAATTGTTGTTTGGACTTACAGCTCCTGGATCTTTACCTCCATGTCCTGGGTCAATTACAACAGTATTTATACCTAATCCTGTCTGAGAGTTTATCTGAATTAAACAAAACAACAAAAGAACTAAGGGAAAATATTTTCTTAAAATAAGTACCATTATATTTGTATAATTTTATTTCGTTTTAATCGTTAATAAAAAAACAATCCTTTCTAAAGAGAGTCTATTTATACATGTTTAAAAATCAAAACAAATTTAAGCTGCAAATTGAATTGATTAAAGGTTATTCCTTTGTTTTTATACTCTTTTTGGTGTTAATAAACAGTAATTCTTTATTCGGACAAATAGACAATAACCAAAAATCAAGCCAATTAGAGGATGCTCTGAACTGGAATGCAAAAGATTCTATTATTTTGGATATGATTAATAAACAAACACATCTTTATTCTGAAGCACATATAGACTATGGAGAGATAATTTTAGATGCATGTTACATTAAATTTGATTTTGAAAGTAAAATTGTACATGCAAAATATTGTTTAGATAGTAATAATCAAAAAATTGGCAAACCAGTTCTATCTGACGGATCAACTTCTACCACTTCTGACTCACTGAAATATAACTTTAAAACAAAAAAAGGGATAACCTACGAAGTACTTCTTCAGGAGGGAGAAAGTTTTATTCATGGAGAAAAAGTTAAGAGGCAAAATAATGGTGATGTTCATATTAGGAATGCGCTTTATACTACATGCGATTTAGAACATCCACATTTTTATTTCAAACTAAGAAAAGCAGTTATCAAGCCCAACGATAAAATTGTTTCTGGGCCTGTAAACTTACATATTGCAGATATTCCTACTCCTCTTGGTTTGCCATTTGCCTTTTTACCCAACAAAAAAAATAAGAGTTCTAATGGTCTTATTATTCCAAATTATGGAGAATCTAGAGCACTTGGGTTTTATTTACTTGGTGGAGGATATTACCATCAGTTTAAAGGTGGCAAACTTAGCACGTCAATAACTGGCGACATTTACAGTCTAGGTTCTTGGGGGATTAGTAACTCTACAAGTTATAGAGTTAGATATAAATACAGTGGCCAATTCTCTTTAAATTACAGAAATACTGTTCAAGGTGAAAAAGGGTTTGAAGATTACAACAAAAGCAAAGATTTCTTTGTAAAATGGAACCATCAAAATGATGCAAAACTTAATCCAGGAACTACTTTTAGAGCATTAATCAATGCTGGAACGACCACCAATTTTAGAAATGACTACAACAATATTTCAGCACAAAACTATTTGACTAACACTTTTAATTCCAACGTTGCTTGGAGTAAGAAATTTAAAGGCGCAATATCCACTAACTTAAGTGCAAATTTAAGACACAGCCAAAACAGTAATTCTGGATTAATGACTTTTACACTTCCCGAAATTGCATATAATGTAAATCGATTTTATCCATTTAAAATGTTAAGAAAAAATAGTATTAATAAAAACTTCATTCATGAAATAATTGATCAAACGAATATTAATTATCAAATGAATACCAAAAACCAATTGAGTTTAAGTTCTGAAAATCTTCTTAACAATAATATAGAAAGTTTACTTTCAAAATCAAAAAACGGGATGAGACATAATCTAAGTGCTTCAAGTTCTATAAAGCTTTTTGGAAAAAACGTGACCATCAACCCTTCTTACAAACTTTCTTCCTTATGGTATATGGAACAAATTAATAGAGCGTGGGACAATTCCGAAAATGAGATAATTAACGATACTGTTAAAGGATTTTCTCAAATTTATTCTCAAAGTATAAGTGCTTCTGCAACAACTAAAATTTATGGATTCTATAGTTTTGCGAAATTTCTTTCCGGAAAACATGGAACTAAAATTAGACATACTGTCACACCAAATATTAATTTTAGTTATAGGCCAAATACTCATCCATGGCAAACGTATCAGTCAGATTCTTTAGGAAATACTCAATCTTACTCTCCATTCTCAAATAATATTTATGGAACCGTTAATTCATCCGAGTCAGGAAGAATTGGTTTTAGTTTAATCAATTCTTTGGAATTAAAAAGAAAAAATTTAAAGGACACAACTGAAAAGGAACCATTTTTAAAATCAAAAATTTTAGAAAACCTTAGTATAAATTCCGGATACGACCTTATTAAAGATTCCTTCCAACTAGACAACATAAGAATAATTGGAAGAACAACCCTTTTGAAAAAAGTTAATTTAAGGTTTGCTGGTCAAATAGACCCTTACCAATATGAAAATGGACAAAGAATAAATCAGTATCAATTTTCTAAAAATAATAGCATAGGAACTCTGAAATCTGCAAATTTTGCCTTAGGAACTAGTTTGAAATCTCCAAAAAAGAACAACAAGGAATATAAAAGTGAGAAAGGAAGTAAAGAAGAATTAGAAGTAATCAATTCCAATCCAGACATGTATATAGATTTTAATATTCCCTGGACGGTAGGAATAGATTACAAAATTGATTATAGGAGAACAATTAGCGCTACAATAGACACTTCTTTCATCACTCAAAGTATAGGCTTAAGAGGAGACCTAAGCATTACCAAGAACTGGAAAGTTTCTTATATGACAAACTACGATTTTGTAAATAAGGAGTTTAGTTTTACTTCCATCAATATTGCTAGAGATCTTCATTGTTGGCAAATGAGCTTCAATTGGATTCCTATAGGATTTATGAGAAGTTATAACCTGAATATAAGTGTGAAGTCCTCGATACTTCAAGACCTTAAATTACAAAGAAGAAGAACCTGGTACGACAATAATATTCCTTAAATTTATATATGAAATCAACCATAGAAATTCCAAATGCACCATCTCCTGTAGGACCATACAGTCAAGCTATTAAATACAATGGATTAACTATAGCAAGTGGTCAAATTGCAATAGATCCTAAAACAGGTATTTTAGATACCAGTTCTATTGAAAATGAAACCCTCCAAATATTAAAAAATATAGATGCTCTTCTTGAGGCAGGAAATCTGAAAAGAGACAACATATTAAAATGCAGTATTTTTTTGAAGGACATGAATGACTTTAAAAAAGTAAATGAAATTTATGGAAGCTTTTTTAATAAGCCATATCCAAGTAGAGAAACCGTGGAGGTTGCCAGACTTCCTAAAGATGCAAATATTGAAATTAGTTTTATTGCTGGGGAATAGTTAATTACTCAAATTTAAAAATTCGTTCCAAAGTGGGTCTACAGGTGGATTTGCCAAAATAGTTATTTCTTCTTTTTTAACTGGGTGCATAAAAGAAATTGATCTAGCTAGCAAATGAATACTACCATCTTTATTGGTTCTTTTTGCACCATATTTCACATCTCCCTTTATTTTACAGCCCATATGACTAAGTTGCACCCTTATTTGATGGTGGCGACCAGTCAATGGATTTATTTTCAAATAGTAATAGTTTCTACTTCTACCAATTAGGGTGTATTTTAAAACCGCTTTTTTACTTTGTTTGACCTCCACATCGTAAGCTCTAGACTTATTTTTTTCTTGGTTTTTTTTGAGCCAATTGGTTAATTCTCCTTCTTCAAATGGTGGCTTTTCCTCCACAATAGCCCAATACTCTTTCTTAACTTCCTTGTCTCTGAAAAATGCATTCATTCTTGCAAGAGACTTAGATGTTCTAGCGAAAACAACTACTCCACCAACTGGTCTATCTATCCGATGAATTATACCTAAAAAAACATCTCCAGGCTTGTTGTATTTTTTTTTAATATATGCTTTGACATTTTCCGCAAGAGTAACATCTCCTGTCTTGTCTGATTGAATAATATCTCCAGAAAGCTTTTTTACAGCAATAAGGTGGTTGTCTTCAAATAATACTGAAAAACTTAGATTAGTACTGTTCTTTTTCATTGGGGAAATCTTGAGATTTTACGTCTTTCTTAAAATTACTACAAGCTTTTAATATCTCCTGATGAAGGTTATGGTACCTTCTTAAAAATCTTGGAGAAAATTCTTGGGTAATTCCAAGCATATCGTGTAAAACCAAAACTTGTCCATCTACTCCGCCTCCAGCGCCAATTCCTATGACAGGTATTTCTAATTTTTTAGCAACAGTGGAAGCTAGTTTTGTAGGAACTTTTTCAAGAATCAATGCAAAGCAGCCAGCCTCTTGCAATAAAAGAGCATCTTCAATAAGAGCATTTGCTTCTTCTTCTTCTCTTGCTCTAACTGTATAGGTTCCAAACTTATAAATTGATTGAGGAGTTAAACCTAAATGACCCATTACAGGGATACCTGCAGAAAGAATCCTTTCAACAGACTCAATAACTTCTTTACCACCTTCTAGTTTTACAGAATGAGCTTCAGCCTCTTTCATAATTCTTATTGCAGATCTTAGGGCTTCTCTTGAGTCTCCTTGATAATTTCCAAAAGGTAAATCTACCACGACTAAAGATCTATTTATTGCTCTTATAACAGAAGAGGCATGATAAATCATTTGGTCCAAAGTTATGGGCAAAGTAGTTTCGTGACCTGCCATTACATTGGAAGCAGAATCACCTACTAGAACCACATCAATTCCAGCCTCATCTACAATTTTTGCAATTGAATAATCGTAAGCAGTTAACATGGAAATTTTCTCATTATTCCTTTTCATTTCTTGAAGAACATGAGTGGTTACTCTTTTTATATCTTTGTGTAGAGACATTTCAATTAAATTTTATACAAATTTGATACATTATTCGAGATTATCTTAATAATTTTTAGTTTTTAAAAAAATATGAGTGCTTTTAATAAAATATGTAGCTATCATTTTACAGTATTCTTTTTTTTACTATTGCCATTTTATTGCTTTTCCAATCATATAAATGGGGTCATCTCCAACAAGAATGGAGAGCCATTACCATTTGCATCGGTTTATATTAAAAATACAACATATGGTGTTAGCTCTAACGCATTCGGAGAATATTTTATAGAACTAAAACCAGGAAAATATACTATTGTTTATAGTTACATAGGCTATCAAAGCAAAGAAAAAATTATTACCCTTAATGATGATGCTCAAAAAATTAATATCACTCTAGATGAAAATGATCAAAATTTAATAGAGTATGAAGTGGTGTCTAATACCAAAAATAAAGCTCTTGAAATAATTGAAAAAGTCAAAAAAACTAAAAAAAAATATATACAAAAAAGTTTTACCTCTAAAGAGTACTCTAAAAACACCATAGAAAAAAGACAATTTAAATTACAAAGAAAAGACACTATAGAGAAATGGGAACTAGATACTTCTAAAACCATTAATTTCAAAAATGATGTACTTAAATTTGTAGAATCTTATGGGGACTTTTATTGCTTAGAATCCAATAAAAAAAGCTGGTCTTATGAAGCTTATCAAGACTTTGCTGACACCAAACAAGAACAGGATTTTGTAATTATACAATCTTTTGAAGATTTTGGAGAATATAATATAACACCACAATATGAAGTGGATGATAAATATGAATTTTTAATAACCTTATCCGAAATAGAATTTGATTTATTTAAAAATAATATCGACATTAAAATTGCCAATAAACCAATAGTTTCCCCACTTGCCCCAGGGTCAAGAACCTATTACAAATACGATTATATTGGATTTATTCCACAAGAAGATTCCACTAAAATTCACAAAATTCAAATTTCTCCAAGATTTAAAAATGAATTATTACTAAAAGGAGTATTATTCATTGAAGACTCCACTTTTTCAATAAAGTCAGTAGAATTAGAATTGAGTGGGCCTATTCAATCTGAATTTAATTTTGAGAACTTCCATATTATTCAAAATTACAAGCAGTTTAAAAGTCAAAATTTAATCGAAAGAAAAATTATTGACTACACAATTAAAGAAGAGATTTTCAAAATAATAGGAAATGCAGTAATTATAAATTCCAACTTCCAAATTATTGACAAGCTTCCAGATTATTTTAAAAAAAATCAAATAAAATTTTTTAGCGACTCTGCTGAGTTAATTTCCGATCAACAATGGAATGGATTTAGAGCCATAGATTTGAAAAAGAATGAACTTGAATATGTTGAATATACAGATAGTTTAAGAAATTATTACCAAAGTGAGCAATATGCTTTAGAACAAGATAGTTCTTATAATAAAGTCACCTTATCAAAAGTGCTTTGGGAAGGAATAGGACAAAAAAATAGGTATAAAGGATATTCATTTTATATATGGCCGATAATATCTCAGTTCAATTTTTTTGGAATTGGTGGATACAGACACAATCTTGGTTTTAATTACAATAAAAATATAAATGATCAATTTAAAATAAGTACAGAAAATAGAATAGATTATGGCATAGTAAATAAAGATTTCAAAGGTTCTACCAATATATCTATTATTTCCAATGATGAAAAATACAAACAGCTTACTGTAGGAATTGGAGATGAGTATAAACCCATAAATAGATTCCCTTCAATTTCAACAGCTTTTTCTAGAAGTAATTACGTAAGATCTCAACAAATACAAACAGCCTACAGAACGGAAATAGTAAATGGCTTATATGGAGAAATGAAAATAGAATATTGTCTACAAACCCCAATAGATAATTTAGATTTAGAAAGCGATATATTCAACTCTACCGATTCTATTTTGGAACTTCCTCCTTTGTCATTTGAACCTTACAAAAAATTTGAAAGTAGAATTCAATTAACATGGCTTCCTTTTCAAAAATATTACTTTAAAAAAAATAAAAAAATTGTTCTTGGAACAAAGTTTCCTACAGTTAATTTTATCTACCGAAAAGGTATTCCTAGAATTTTAAATAGCGAGGTGAATTTTGACTATTTAGAACTAGGGGTAAATGATGAGTTTACTATTCCTCATTTAGGAAAATCAAAGTGGAATATTCAAATGGGAGCCTTTGTAAATAAAAGAAGTTTAAGAGTAATTGAGTGGAAGTACTTTAGAGGTTCAGATGTAGGTTTTTTTAGCAATCCTCTTTCCTCATTTCAACTTTTAGGAAATACTCTTTTTACAGAAAACTCGTACTTAAGAGGCAATTACGTCCATAGTTTTGATGGAAATATTTTCAATAAATTGCCATTAATTAGCAAGCTAGGTTTGGAACTTTCTGCTGGAATTGCCACCCTAATTATTCCTGACCAGGATTTTGCACATCTTGAGTCCTTCATTGGAATTTCTAGACCATTTAGAATATTTGGAGGCTTGGTAAAATTTGGAGTATTTGTATCTAGCTCTATTAATTCTAATGGTAGTTCTGGATTTGAGTTAAAAGGCGGGGTTAATGGATACGATTCATTTAGAAACCAGTGGGATTATTAGTTCTTAAAAGGGATAACTTTAAGAACCTCAACAAATAAACTCCAAAATTTCTGAACTGAGGCAATGTGAACTTTCTCGTCTGGTGAGTGTGGATTTTTAATAGTTGGTCCAAATGAAATCATATCTAATCCTGGATATCTTTCATTTAATATTCCACATTCTAAACCTGCATGACATGCTTGAACTTTAGGGTCTGAACCAAACATGTTTTTGTAAAGAGAAACCATAATATCTAAAATTTCAGAATCCGTATTTGGAGCCCATCCTGGGTAAGAACCAGAATGTTCAACCTCTGCACCGATATTTAAAAATGAGGCACCAATTGTTTTAGCGATATCTAGTTTTGAACTTTCTACCGAACTTCTTTGTAAACTTTGGGTAATAAAACTCCCCTCTTTTAAAATAACTCTTGCCAATGAAGAAGAAGTCTCTACTAAACCATCAATGGATTGGCTCATTTTAAAAACGCCATTAAAAACAGAATATATAGCATTTACCACTTCATTAGAGTCGATTTTGGATAGTCCATGCGTTATAGAATCTATATTATTTACTTCAATTATTAAATCAGGTTCAGATTTGAAAAATTCGCTTTTAATTTCAGCTGCTAAATCATCTAGTTGATTTAAAAAATCTTTACTATCCACTACAATCTTAGCTACAGATTCTCTTGGAATAGCATTTCTCAGGCTTCCTCCGTCAATTTGAGAAAGTTGAAGATTATAATTTAATGCTAATGCTAAAATTCTATTCATTATTTTATTGGCATTCCCTCGTTCTAAGTGAATATCCATTCCTGAATGACCACCTTTTAATCCTTTTACAATAATTTCAAACCCAATACCACCGGATATCTTTTCTTGCTTGTATAGTTTTAAAGTATTGGTATCTATTCCACCAGCACATCCAATACTAAACTCGTCATCGTCTTCGGTGTCGAGATTCAACAATATTTCTCCTTCTAAAATCCCCTTTTCTAGTTCAAAGGCACCAGTCATTCCAGTTTCTTCATCGATAGTGAACAATGCTTCAATAGATGGATGTTGAATCGTACTACTAGCTAAAAGTGTCATTATTGTGGCAACTCCCATCCCATTATCTGCACCCAAGGTTGTTCCTTTGGCTGTTACCCAATCTCCATCAATATAACTTTGAATTCCCTGAGTTAAAAAATCAAATTCTGTATCTGCATTTTTTTGGTGAACCATATCCAAATGACTTTGGATAATTACGGTTTTTTGGTTTTCGCTTCCCTTAGATGCTGGTTTTTTAATAATAACATTTCCACATGGATCTACATAAGTAGATAAGCCAAGGTTAAGGCCAAAATTTTTAATAAACTCTATCACTCTTTCCTCCTTTTTGGAAGGTCTAGGAACAGCATTTAAATCTTCAAAGTTGTTCCATAGTTCAACTGGTAATAAATCTCTAACTTTCATTTTAATTCTCTTTTATAAATTTTATAACCTCCATAGTCTTGTACAACTTTTAGATTTTTAGCTTTTTCTAACTGTTCAATAGCCTTATTGTTTTTAACAACAAAATATGCTGCTTTATCCAGCTCACCATTAATTAACCAACTAAGAACATAACTGTTGAATGTTGTTTTTTCTTTTCTATTTAAGTCATTTAATGAACTTTTATTAAATCTATTTCTTAAAATCTCATTTTTCTTAATGTATAGAAAATCTGTTGACTTCAAAGGCTCAAATTCCGAATAAAAGTAATGCGCATAACTCTTATAACCTACAGTTGTTAAATACTTTTTTTCTTTGGATATTTTCTTGTAAAAAGAAATTACTGAACCTTGAGTTATATTTTCTATTTTAGGAATGGTAAACTTACTTATTAAAGAAAAAAATAAGCCGATGATTAACGAGTAGGAAACTAAAGAAAGTAAAATTTTAGATTCAAATATTGTAAGCCAAATAATACTTCCTAAAATAAATAAGGAAGGAATAATCCATTCCCAACCAATCCAATTCAATTCAATATTCAAAAGCTTTTGAATATATAAATCATTAATCGAATTAATCAAAAACTCCTTTTGGTGGATTAAAACATAAAATGCAACCATTAAAATTAACCCTATTAAAATGCCGGTAAATGATAATGAGTATTTCAAAAACCAGTGAAAAGATTTGCCCTTATATAGTTTGTAGATTTCAATGGAGGCTAAAAAAGATAATGGCAAGTAAGCCATAGATGAGTAATGAACTATTTTAGTACTAACTATTGTGAATAAAATTAAAATCACCCATAAAACAATCCTCATCATTCTTTCAAAAGCAATGCCTGAACCAGAATCTATAAAACTATTTCTAAAAGCAAAAAAAGAGAAAGGAATACAACCAAAAAGGACAACTAAAAAATGGTAATAAATAGGTTGTTTATGTCCTGCCACTGGATGTGAAAATAATTCTATTTGGTACTGTAAAAACTCAACTAGAAACCAAGGGCCTTTGTTTAATAACTCAAAAAAATACCATGGAGAAGAAACTAAAATCACGGTTACAAAAAATAATAACACATGTTTAAAAGGAACTTTTATTTTGTACAATAACAAGTAAATGAAACAAGATAGAAGTACTATTAAAAGTCCTACTGGACCTTTACATAGAATGGCTAACCCAGCGAAAAAACTTGATAAAAAAATATATCTGGAATGTTTAATTTGAATGTAAGAAAAGAAAAAATAAATAGATAAGAAGATAAATAAATTAAAATATGGATCAATAATGCCAGATCTGAAATATAGATTAGGCAAGAATCCAGCTAAGAAAGTAATAGACCATATCCACCCAAAAGTTGTATTTTTTAATCGAGTTCCAATTTTAAATAAAATAATTAGAATTATAATTGATAATAGAGCATTAGGAAATCTTGCAGCAAAGCTAGTTATCCCAAATATTTTAAAAGAAATTGTTTGAATCCAAAAAAATAAAGGTGGTTTCTCATGAAAAGGCTCAAAATTAATCATCACTTGAGAAAAATTATTTGACAACAACATTTCTCGAGACGACTCAGCAAAATTAATTTCATCCCAATCAAATAAATTAAAATCCCCAATTGTTGAGAATATCAAAATACATGCATAAGAAGAAAAGAAAAAGATTGGTTTTAGATTTATTTTTAAGAAGTTCATTCTAATCTTTAGTCTTGTTTTTATAAAATAATAAAGGTTCTATATATTTAAAAGTTAATATGGGAATTAAAGATCCTATTAAAGCACCAGCTAGAACGTCTATTAAAAAGTGTTGGGATAAATAAATTCTAGAAAAACCCACAATATATGCTAGAAGAACAAGTAATAATGGAAAGTATTTTTTTTTCATGAAAATACAAATGCTCATACACAAACAAAATATTGATGCGGTATGTCCGCTTGGAAAAGAGAATTTTTCATAAAGCTCTACTCCGTCAATCATATTCCAAGAACCATCTTCAATTAGATTCTTAAAATAAAAACTAGGTCTGAACCGATTAGAGAAAACAACTCGTTTTAAAACTTGAATAAGTATGGTATTGATTATAAAAGAAATCAAAATAGATATGCCATATTTCTTATTTGCAAATAAATAAATCAATGCAATTAAAAAAACAAATCTACCATCCCCTAAAAAAGTAATGTATTTGAAAAATTGATCTAAAAAATTGTTGTGGGAAGCATTGATAATTATAGAAAAATTGCTGTTTTGAAATATAGCTAAAAATAAAATCCCCAACAAGAATAAAAAACCCCACAACAGCCAATGATAACTAGTTAAATTTTTTGAAAATCTATCAATCATTTTTTACTTTAAAATTTTCCAATTTATAATTCCAATTTTAGTAAGAAAGTATTTTATGGAAGTCCATAAAACTCCAATTCCATAAACGGAACTTCTTTGAAAATTAATGGAGGATGCTTCCTTAAAATATTTAGTAGGACAGGTAATTTCTCCAATAAGATGTTTTTTAAACATGATTTGGGCCAGCATTTGATTGTCAAAAATAAAATCATCTGAATTTTCATTAAACTTAATATCCTTAAGTACTTCACTAGAAAAAGCTCTAAAACCAGAATGGTATTCTGAAAGCTTTTGATTCATTAAAATATTTTGAAATAAAGTTAGTATTCTATTTGCAAAATACTTATATATTGGCATACCTCCTTTTAAAGCACCTTTGCCCAATATTCTAGAGCCTATCACTACTGGATATAAGTCATTTGCAATTAAATAACACATACTTTCAATTAATTTTGGAGTATATTGATAATCTGGATGCAGCATAACCACAATATCGGCATTTAGTTCTAAAGCTTTGTTGTAACAAGTTTTTTGATTTCCTCCGTAGCCTTTGTTGTATTGATGTCTTATCACATGATTAATTCCTAATTTTTTTGCTAATTCATAAGTATCGTCTGAACCATGATCATCCACTAAAATAACTTCATCTACCATAGGAAAAGGAATTTCAGTATAGGTTTTTTCAAGAGTTTCCGAGGCGTTGTATGCAGGCATGACAACAACTACTTTTTTTGACTTAATCATGTATTATAAATTCCTTCAAAATTACAATTAATAATAGGAATTGTCGTGAAAATTAGATTAATTCATTATTTTGCATCTCAACATAAAAAAATGGATTTTAAAAATATTAGAAACATAACTGGTAGTTTCTCAAGCAAATCAATTAAGGGAGATTTTACTGGGGGATTAACTGCCGCTATCATCGCATTGCCGATGGGATTAGCATTTGGATTGCAAAGTGGCTTAGGACCTCAAGCAGGACTCTATACTGCCATTATTTTAGCTCTTTTAGCATCTATTGTTGCGGGTACTAAAACCTTAATTAGTGATCCTACAGGTCCTATGACCATTGTTGCTGCTACTATTATTGCAGAAGCTGGATTTAATGGCGTTGGTAAAATACCTGTAGTTATTATTTTATCATTTGCCCTAGGGGGAATTTTTCAAATACTGTTTGGACTTATTAAAGTTGCTCAATATGTAAAATATATTTCTTACCCCGTTCTCTCGGGTTTTATGGGAGGAATTGGAGTAATTATAATCCTTACTCAGTGGCACACCTTCCTAGGTGGGGAAAGACCAGGTGGAATTATTGATATTATTTTGGATTTACATACTCCAATAATTGAATACCACTGGAGTTCAATTATTCTTGGTTCTCTTACTTTAGTTTTTATTTATTTCATTCCTAAAATATCTAAAAAAATTCCTGCTGGATTACTTTCTTTGATTATAGGTACTCTTATTTCATTCACTTTTAAGAAAGAATGGGGTTGGCATTGGGATTATTCTACTATCGGAGAAATTCCAAGTGATCTTCCTCAAATTGTTCTTCCTTTTAGTGAATTTTTAAATATTTCATTTTCAGAATTTAGTATTGCAGTTGTTAGTGGATTGACTTTAGCTGGATTAGGAACTATTGACACATTACTTACTTCTGTAGTTGCAGATAACTTAACCAAAACTAAACACAATGGAAATAGAGAACTTATTGGACAAGGGATAGGTAATTTTGTTGCAGCACTATTTGGAGGGCTTCCTGGAGCTGGGTCCACCACTGGAACAGTTGCCAATATCAACTCCAACGGTAAAACAAATATGAGTGGGATTTTTAAAGCTATGTTTCTACTAATTGTTTTAGTGGGATTGGGACCACTACTAAAAGATGTTCCAAAGCCAGTTCTTTCTGCACTTTTAATTTCTGTAGGAATAGGAATAATTGATTTTAAAGGAATGAAAAAATTATTCAGCTTGAAAAATAGCGATTCATTAGTATTGCTCCTTGTGGTGGTTCTAACAGTATTTGTTGACTTATTAGTGGCCGTAGGAATAGGAATGGTACTTTCTTCATTTTTCTTTATGCAAAGAATGGGAGAATTAGTAGACCAACAAAGTAAATCTGGAGATATCAATGAAATCGAGAAAAAATTAAAAATTCCAGAATCTATAAAAAATAGAATTATGGTCTATGAACTAGATGGTCCTCTTTTTTATGGTTTTTCTGACCAATTTAAAGAACAAGCAGAAGCTATAATTGGTAAAGATGCTGTTATAATAAACATGTCTCAAGTGCCTTATATAGACGCTTCAGGAACTTATGTCTTAGAAGAGGTAATTAAAAACTTTAAAGATAAAAAGGTGGAAGTAATTCTTGTAGGTGTTAAAGATCACATATTTAAGCAGTTCGAAGAGTTTAAAGTGATTCCTAATACACTTGCAGAAGAAAAAGCATACAACTCTGTAAGAGCCGGACTTAAATATTTAAAATTTCAACTGGAGGAAAAGAAATAAACAAAAACAAGTTTTCATATTTAGAATTGCTATTTTTGTGAAGTGTATAAATTTCTTGTAAGACCCTTACTATTTTCTTTTGATCCTGAGTGGGTTCACTATTTCACATTAAATGCTCTTAAACTACTAAATAAAATACCATTATCTAGCTGGTTATTAAGGAAAATTTACTCTTATGAAGACTCCTCTCTTGAAAAAGAATTGTTTGGAATTAAGTTTAAAAATCCAGTAGGATTAGCTGCAGGTTTTGATAAAAATGGCAAGTATATTAAGGAAATGTCCAATCTAGGGTTTGGATTTATTGAAATCGGCACTATTACTCCAAAACCTCAACCAGGAAATCCAAAAAAAAGACTTTTTAGATTGCAAAATGATTTAGCAATAATCAATAGGTTAGGAATTAATAACGATGGAAGTTTTATGTGTGCTGAGAGACTAAAGAAAAACAATTCAAATGTTGTAATTGGAGGAAATATTGGCAAAAACACCACAACTAGCAACGAAAATGCAGATGCAGATTATATTCAGAACTTTGAAACGCTTCACCAGTATGTCGATTATTTTGTTTTGAATGTGAGTTGTCCAAATGTTAGTAATTTTACCAAGCTTCAGGACGTTGAATTCTTAAAAAAACTAATTCCTCAATTAAAAAAAATAAATTCTATCAAACCAAAGAAAAAACCAATTCTTATAAAAATTTCTCCAGATTTAAATCGGGATCAATTAGATGAAACTATTGATTTAATTTTGAGTGAAAATTTAGATGGAATTATTGCTACTAATACAACTACAACTAGAGAAAATCTTAAAACCAATAAGAGTAAAATTGAAGAAATTGGAAATGGTGGACTGAGTGGAGAACCTTTAAAAAACAAATCGACAGAAGTAATTAGATATATCTCTAAAAAAACTAACGGAAATTTACCAATTATTGGAGTTGGTGGTATTATGAATTCAAAAGATGCGTTAGACAAAATCGAAGCAGGTGCAGATTTAATACAACTTTACACTGGTTTTATATATGAAGGCCCAAGTATTGTAAAAAAAATAAACCAATATTTAAGTAAAAAATAATGAATCACAACATTAAAAATGTCATTGATGAAATTCAACCACTTAGAGAAAAGTTGAAAAACCATGAATTATATGAATCTTTAAAATCTATTGAGGATATAAAAGTTTTTATGGAATCTCATGT
>JADHMB010000094.1 GCA_016780365.1 Flavobacteriales bacterium | reverse complement strand
ATAGCTGTACTAGGATCTCCTTTTTTACAAAAGAATATAAAACCATCATCTGGTTGGTTAGAATTGGTAAATCCAGTTGCTCCTAGATTTTGAAAAGCAGAAAATAAATTGGTAGGCCAGTTGGTATATAATGGGCTATTGTAAAGTAAAGTTCCACCATAATTATTAGGAATATAACTATACACAATAATATAATAACCGTCGGGAATTTTAGTGCTTAACATACTTGCCAATGAATCTAACTGTGAAGGACTACTGTTTTTAAACATAAAATAACCATGCTCTCTTCCTCTTCCAATTAAAGATGTATTTCCACAGACTGCGGGGTCTCCGTTATATTGACCAAAACAATGATTTGGATTAAGAATGCTAGGTGGGGAAGTGGAATTATCTATAAAGGGAGTTTTCCAATAATTTAATGAGTTAGGGTCTACGACTCCAACCATAATAGCAGGATTTATATGTCCACCGTAATCTGCAATCTCACCACTTACTTCCCAGTAAGTTCCAGACCATTCTGAACCTAGTGCAACATGTTGAATATAATTTTTACAAGTAATACTTTTAAGGGTTGGAGAAAAATTGAAAATATTACTTAAAGTGTCAAGTACAATATTTAAATATTCATTTTCTTTAAATTGATCAATATGGGATTGGCTCCAGCCCCATTTATTGGAGATGTATTGAAATGATCTTACTTTCCAATCAACTACAGAACTATCTGGTCGGGAACGCCAGTAATATACTACACTGTCTTCGAAAAATAATGAATCATTTAAGGTCGATATGCTATTAGACCAATTTCCTGGAATCGCTTCAATAACTCCCCCGCTAGAAACAATGGACTGAGTTTTTAAAAATGGAGAACTAAATTGAATATTGGTGTCTATTTCAAAATAATAAGTATTGGAAGACTCTAATGGATTAATAGTTGAAACTCTTAATGTGTCAGTGGAGTTTCCGACAATACTTAAATCATATGGCCAAACTGGAATTATTGAATTTGAAGAAATGTTCATTAAATACTGAATTCTATTGTTTCCGCTTTCGTCGAAAGCCTCTTGTATGGTGGAAATGGGTAAATCAATTGAAATTGTAAAAATATTCTGCCCTATACTAGTTTCAGGTTTGTTAATTACACTAAAGGTTACAGTGTCTTCATTTAATATTCCAGAAATGAATTTTGAGTAAATAGTATCAGTTCCGTCAGGAAATTCTTGCTTTAACTCCACAAAAACAGAATCTCTAAAAGCTCTACCCAAATTGTATGCTTTGAATTTTAAATCAAAACTTGATTTTGAAAGATCTACCACACTTGGCTCCGTCCATACATCTTGTTCAGAGAGCACTAGTTCGGGAAACTCATGAGAATTTACTTTTACAGCAGGGTCACCCTGGAGAGACATTCCATTGTAATTACTTTCAAATTTTGGCTCCCAAGTTATTAAAGAGGAACTCTGGTCAAGAGAATCAATGGTCATAACCATCTGCTGACCTATAGATTTGTTGTAGCCATATTTTCCAATCATCTCATATAATTTTTTGCTGTAAAAATTTATGTAAGGAATGAACCCTTGCTTAACAGTAGAAATAAATCCAATTGCACCACTATTTATTGGTCGAATAATCTGTTCTGCAAAGCTATTGGTATCTGTATTGTGTACATCTCCAGAATAGCAACCTAAGCCTATTACTACTGGATACTTACCTTGGTTATTCCAGTTTTCTGGCTGGTCAATATTTTGACTAAACCCATAGCCGGAAGATGCATGTCCAAAAAAAGTCATCAATGAAATGCCTTCCTCTAAATAATTTTGAACAATTTGAAACTCTAAAGGATCTATTATTGAAGTGAAAGGGTTTTTACCAAACTTTTTAACCTTACCACCAAACAAGGTGTCTTCAATTATATTTTGAAATTGCTCCAAATAATTATTCATATAAGCTTGTTCCGAGCTATCGCTTCCACCTGAAAAATGAGCTATGTTTTTTTGCCATGCCTTATTTTCTATCGTATAATTACTGTTATTTCCTTGTTGAGATTCTAGCTCTATTACTTTATTTAAATAGTTTATTACAGATGTGTTGTTGTTTACACTCAATCTGCCTATTGGAAGGGAATAACTTCTTTTATTACTTTCTAAGCCAACAGCAAAATGATTGTCCGAACTAGGATACCCCCAGGAAGGAACTAAGTTTAATCTATAAGAAATAGTGTCATTTCTTGAGCCTGGAGTTGTTTCATTATTGAATCTTACAGATTTTCCAATTAAAAAAATATGCGAAGGCCAACTTGGCCAATTAACCATACTAAATTTTAAAAATCTTTTTATTGCTAAAGGATTTTTAAATATTCCTGCTGAAAATTGATGGTAAAGCTCCTCTATATCCACCACTAATGTATCTACATTGATTGCTCTATATGCTGCATAGCTTCTAGATGAAGAAAGTAGATTTTTATTAGTAATTATAACAAATGCACTGTCAATTTGTAAAGAATTAAAATCATTGAAATATCCTTGGCTATTCACAGGGTGAATTTTATTAATATAATTAACATTCGAATCGGTTAATAAATAGCAGACTATAGAATCGGTTTGTGCAATTGGAATAACTGCTTCTAAAATAGAATTATTGGGAATTAAAGGAATAATTCTATGCACATCCCCTAACATATAAAGCATAGGGGAGCCTAATGCATTTATGTTATTAGAAATACTAAGTCTTTGTTTCTGATTGAATGAAAAAGGAACTCCAAAATGTAATTTTTCGTAGGAAGAAAAGTCTGTAGAGTGAGGATAGGACAAACTAATTGAAGCTATATTTTGATAATCTGTTCCTTGCCCAATATCTGAAATCTCGTGTTTAAAATCAGTAATATTGGAGATGCTATTACTACTAAGACTATATTCTATATGAAGGGTTTGGTAATTAAAATAAGAAGAATCAAAAACTAGATTATTATTGATAAATAGTTTGGTATTGTGGTTGTTTCCATTAGAGTTAACGTTGGAAGAATTAGCAGAAAAAAGATTTATTTCTCCAAAAGCATTTGGGCCACTTCCAACACAATTTAGTGTAGTTATTTGTTCAATATTTGAACCATTTTTTTGTAAAGTTGGTCCAGCCCATCCTTCTGCTATTTCATACTTTGGACTTGAAATACCGTCTGTTTGATACCCGACATTATAATTAGAATTAAATTTTAAAATTTGTGTTTTCCAACAATAATTTATAGAATTATAGATGCTGTAATTTGTATCAACTTCTACAATAGTTCTCTTGTTATTGGAGCTGCTATTCCATGAAAAATAATATCTAATGGTATCATTAAATAGACTGTAATATTCATCAGGCATAAAATGGGCAGAATCGTAGACTAAAGAATCTAGCCACCCGTCATTTTTTTCAGCATAAAATTCAATATACTCCAAGGGGTCTAAAAACCCATTGTTATTATTGTCTTTTACAAGAAGAGAAACTTCTTTTTCCCTTCCAAAAACTTGAAAATTATTATGTGGAATATTATTAATACTTACTCCAAGATTAATTAAATGATTGTTAATAGTTTCGAAATCTAGTCTGTAGATGCCTGTTTCAACAATTGGAAAATGGAAGTACTGCTGGTTATAATTTATCCACTCGTTTCCTAAGGACTGGGAAAAATTACTTAAATGAAAGACTAAGAAAAAAAATAAAAAGACGATTTTTTTCTTTAATATTTTCAATTTGTTTTTGGATTTAAGTTGAATTTTAGAGAGAAAATATTACTGTATTCAGCAATTGAAACATCACCAATATCTGTTAAAGCATATTCAATTTCAACTCCTTTAATATTAATTCCAATCCCTAAATTTGGCTGAATGGTGTAAATCATTTTTCCGGTTAAATCCGGTGTTTTTTGAATATTACCAATTCCTCCTCTTATGAAAACAATATCTTTTATATTAAACTCACTACCAATATGAGGGTCTATAGAAAAAGGATTTCCAGATATCAATACATTTCTTTTTCCATCAGTTGTTATGTCTGCATTAAATTCTATCAATAAATGAACATTTTTTTCAAATTCATAATTTTTACTTAATCCAACAATTAACCTTGGTAATGTTAGTTCTAGACCATTTTCCGGTATTTCATTGCCAGTAGAATTAAACGTATTGATCATTTCATTGGACAACTGGTATCTCCACACATTGAAGGTGGATGTTATATCTTTAGCTACTACAGCAACTCCCCAGTCATTTTTAATATATGTGGAAGAGATGTCAATTCCAAAACCCCAAGCTGATGCAAAGTCTCCAGCAGTTCTATTAATTATTTTAGCCGATCCACCGACAGAAAGGTAATCGTTTATTTTTCTCCCATAACTACCAATAAATGCCATATCTGCAGCACTGAAATAAGATATCCTGTCGTAATTTACATTTCCTTGTGCATCAATTAGTTCTGAAGTATTAGGAATATTATCTACTCCAAATCTTAAAAAAGAAAATCCAAAACCACTTTTTTCATCAATTTTTTTGGCAATACTTCCAAAATCATACTTTGCAATACCAGCAAAATATTCTGCATGCATTAACCCTACTTGAACGTCGTTATTGATTTTAGAGAGATTTGCTGGATTCCAGAAACCAGTCATAGCGCTATTGGTACTTGTAATTACAGAGTTAGACATTGCCAAGGATCTTGCGCCAACGCCAATATTAAGAAATTCATTGCTATATTTCGGAGAGTTTATTTGTCCAAAAATTGAATAATTAATAAATAATAATAGAACTAGATAGTGATTTTTCACAGTATAATTTAAATATATTTAGCTAAGTATAAACTAAATATTGGTTTTTTGTTTATGTAAAACGAAGTTTAAACTAATTTAGTTCATATATATGAAAAAAAATATTCCCAATATAATTACTTCAATGAATCTCCTGTTAGGATGGACTTCAATTTATTTTGCATATTTAGGTGAAATAGATTGGGCTGTAGGGTTAATTCTATTGGCCTCA
>JADHMB010000027.1 GCA_016780365.1 Flavobacteriales bacterium | reverse complement strand
AGATGAAATAATATATTTAAAAAACTAAATTTAAGAATTGCTAATAAATAACAAAACAATTGATAAATTTAAAAACATAAGTTTTTATGTATTTTATTATAAATAATTTAAAATGACATTAAATTATATTTGGGTTGGTTTTTTTATTGTAGCCTTTATTGTCGCAATCTTTAAAACCCTTTCTGGAAATCCTGAAATATTTTCACTTATCGTAAATTCTATTTTTGAAAGAGCTGAACTAGGTTTCAAACTTTCCTTAGGGTTAACTGGGATAATGGCTCTATGGCTTGGAATAATGAGAATCGGAGAAAAAGGAGGAGCTATTAATATATTATCTAAACTATTTGCTCCACTATTTTCAAAACTATTTCCTGAAATCCCCACCAACTCAAAAGCACATGGAGCCATAATTATGAATATTTCAGCAAATATGTTAGGATTGGATAATGCAGCTACCCCCCTTGGTTTAAAAGCAATGAAAGAACTTCAAGAGGAAAATTCGGATAAAAACAAAGCTTCTAATGCTCAAATTTTATTTCTTGTTTTAAATACTTCAGGATTGACGTTAATTCCAACTAGCATAATAGCACTAAGAGCAACTGCGATGGCAGAAAATAATATTACTGGAAATCCAGCAGATGTTTTTCTTCCAATATTAATTGCAACTTATTGTTCTACAATTGCTGGATTAATATTTGTATCCATTTTACAAAAAATCAATCTATTTCAAAAAACAATTTTAGCGTATTTAGGTTCTGCTACAATGGCAATTGGACTGTTAATTTGGTATTTATTTAATCATAAAAATCAAATTGAAATTATTTCATCCGTTGCTTCTGGATCTATTATATTTTCCTTCATAATTAGCTTTATTTTACTAGGTTTAAGAAAAAAGATAAATATTTATGAGGAATTTATTCAAGGAGCTAAAGAAGGATTTAATGTTTCTATAAGAATTATACCCTACCTAATTGCAATGCTTTGTGCCATTGGTGCTTTTACCACTTCTGGAGCAATGGAGTTTATTATAAAAGCAATGGGAAGTTTTTTTGGATTATTTTTAGAAAACACTCAATTTGTTGAAGCTTTACCAACAGCAATCATGAAGCCACTTTCAGGTGGAGGAGCAAGAGGAATGATGGTAGAATCTTGGGGACAAAATGCGTCTCAAATAAATTCTTTTGTGGGTAAATTAACTTCTACTCTTCAAGGATCAACAGAAACCACTTTTTATGTATTGGCAGTTTATTTTGGGTCTGTAGGAATTAGAAATACTAGATACGCTGTAGTAGCTGGATTATTTGCAGATTTTATTGGCATCATTTCAGCAATTGCTATTGCTTATGTATTTTGGGGGTAAAATAGCTTAGTCTTTAATTAACTTCCCTAATTTTATTAACAACTTTTAATACCTCCAATTTTAAATGTTCCAAGGAAGAATTGTTCTCTATTATATAGTCTGCATATTTAATTTTTTCATTGTCTGTCAATTGATGGTTTATTCTTTTTTCTATAGAATCTAAATCGGAATTATCTCTTTTAGAAACTCTATTGATTCGAGTTGACTTTTCAGAAACTACAAGAATGATTTTATCCATATTTAGATAAGCTCCACTTTCAATCAAAATTGCTGCTTCCTTAACTAAAATTGGCTTATTATTATTTTTCCCAACCCATTGGTTAAAGTCTTGTGCTACTTTTGGATGGACTAAATTATTTAATTGTTCAATTTTTGTAGAATCATTAAAGACTATGCTAGAGAGTAAATTTGTATTTAAAATACCATTGTCATATACTCTTTCTCCAAAAATGGAAACGATGTTATTTTTTAACTCTAAGTTGGTATTCATTAAAGTTTTTCCTTTACTATCAGAATTATAGACTGGAATTCCATAATCTAAAAGAAAATTTGAAACAGTTGTTTTGCCTGATCCAATTCCACCAGTTAAACCAACTTTAACCATTGAATTACTGTTTGTTTTCTTCAGTTAATTTAGTTGCCTCGTCCATGGAAACAGAAGATTTATCCACTTTAATTTTGGTGTTGGCATCTACTGAAAGGACAATTGTAGTTTCTTTAACTTCTACCACCTTCCCATGAATACCACCAATGGTAACAACATTATCTCCTTTCTTAAGAGATTCTCTCATGTTTTGTAATTCTTTTCTTTTTTTGTTCTGAGGTCTAATCATGAAGAAATAAAAAATAACAAAAATTGCTATCAAAAATGCAATGTTTAGCATTCCACTGTTGTCTTCTACATTTGAAGCTTGAAGGAAAAATATATTATTCATTTAATTGTTTTAAAAGTTAAATACCGGCTACGAATCCTTGTAAATAAAGTCGATTTGTTGCAGGTCTAGTATTTGCTAAAATAGAGATGTATTTTTTAATGAATCCCGTTCTTGAAGTACTTAAAACAACCGGGATTTCACCAGTTTCCCCAGGAAGAATAGGTGTTTTTGGCCAACCTTTAAGAACTGTACAACCACAACCAGCTTTCACCGAATTAATTAATAATGGTGTTTTTCCAGTATTTTTAAAAGTGAAAGTATGCTCTACTTTAGAACCAAGTGCAACTGTGTCAAAATCAAAAATTTCATCTTGAAATTTAATAATTGGGGGATTTTCTGGATTTATTAAATCTGCAGTAATTTGTTGGGAATTATTAATCTTATCGCTAACACAACCAACAACAGTAATCAGAACTAAAAATATTAAATAATAATTTCTCATTTCAACCAATTAAACCTCTACCTACTTTTTTTAACTTACCATCCTTTTTGAAATCTTCAAAAATTTTGTCTAAAATACCATTAATAAAACCATTGCTTTTTGGGGTACTATAGTATTTAGATATCTCAATGTATTCATTTAAAGTTACTTTCAACGGAATTGAAGAAAATTCTTTTGCCTCAGTAATGGCTAAATTCATAAGAAGAGAATCCATTTTTGCCAATCTCTCGCTTTCCCAATTTTTTGAATACTTCTGTAAAAGACTGTCGTTGGAAGATTTATTTAAAATGGCTTGTCTAAAAAGATTTAAAGCAAATTCTTTTTCATCTTCTTTCCATAGTGGCATGACTTTAAAACTTAAGTCAGCATCTATAGATTTTAGGGTTTTTATAACCATGGAAGATACATGGTCTAAATCGTCCTGCCAATAAATACTTTTTTCGTCAAAAAAGTGATGCATTAATTCAAAATTACAAATCTCTTCTTTGAAAAGATTTATTAAATGAAATTTTTGGTCGTCAAAATTGGAAGATTCTGAATTTAAAATATCCTGAAATGATGGAGAAGTATAAATGGATTTGTAAAGTTTTTTAATCAACTCATTCTCTTCTACTCCTTCCCAATTAATTTTTAAATCTGCTGCAGTTTTCTTAAGTTGACTTGAAGATTCTAAAGACTTAATAATATTGTTAGAAACAAATGCCTTACTAAAAACTTGTTTGTCCTTTTCTAAAAAAGATCTCTTAGCTTCTTCAATTTTAATATTGGCAAGTCTTTTAAGTGGAATATATATTTGAATAAGATAGATATATAGATCGTAGATTTTTTTCATGCTGTGCATGAATTCTTTTTCTCCACTTACTAAATCGTCATTATTGGACTGTGAAAAAGCATAAAATGCTTGGAGAACTTTTATTCTAATATGTCTTCTATTCAGCATTTATTTAAGCTTTTCAGATTCCTCACTAATTCTCTTTTCTGCAAGTCTATTGGCAGCAAGAGAAGTTGGAATATTTTCATTTCTTGAACTTGTTAAAATGTCTGTTGTAGTTTGATAAATATTTCCAGCCATTTCCATCACCTTAGCGTCGCTAATATCGTGAATTTCGGCGTAACAATTCATTACACCACCAGCATTAATTAAGTAATCTGGAGCATAGACAATTCCCTTTTGAAATAATATTTCACCATGTAATTTTTCGTCCATTAACTGGTTGTTAGCTGCTCCAGCAATAACTGAACATTTCAATTGATTAATGGTAGTATCGTTTATGGTGGCACCTAGAGCACATGGAGAATAAATATCCATATCTACATCGTAAACCTTATCAGGATGTACATGATTACAACCATATTTTGCAACAGTCTTTTGGACTAAATCAGAATTAATATCAGATACTGTAATTTCAGCACCTTCCTTGTGTAGATAATCTACTATATAGAGACCTACATGTCCTATTCCTTGAACAAGAATTTTTTTACCAACTAAATTATCTGAACCAGTTTGAAATTTTAAAGCTGCTTTCATGCCCATATAAACACCATAGGCAGTAATTGGAGAAGGATCTCCTTTTTTTCCTGGCAGTCCGGTAACATGATTGGTTTTTTCATAGACATGAACCATATCATGAGGATTTATACCAACATCTTCTGCAGTGATATAAGAACCACCAAGAGAATCTACAAACTCACCAAACTTATTAAATAATTCTGGAGATTTTTGTGTTTTTGAATCTCCTATAATAACTGCTTTTCCTCCCCCCAAATTCAGACCAGAAATAGCGTTTTTATAAGTCATTCCTCTAGAAAGTCTCATTACGTCGGTTAATGCAGCTTGATCATTGACATAATTCCACATTCTAGTTCCACCTAGTGCTGGACCACAAACGGTGTTGTGAACAGCAATAATTGCCCTAAGACCAGACTTTTTGTCCTGACAAAACAAAATCTTTTCATGGTTCATTCCAAAAAAATCAATTGATGTTGTATTAATAAATTTATTTTCCATTTTTTTAATTGATGAAATATTCCACAAAAATAATATTTTGAGGATATAAAATTGAAAAAAAAAAAATTGCTCGTTTTAAGTGATTATATTTGTAGTCCATTGAAATCACTTTTTCACCTTAATAAATATTTTTTAAAATATAAATGGCACCTAATTTTGGGTTTCATATTTATAGTATTTTCAAATTATTTTGGTGTTTACATGCCAAAAATAATAGATCAAGCTGCAGACGAACTGCTAAAACATGTGGCGAAAAAAAACGAGAACTCCAATAATCAAATTTTATGGAATTTAGGTATTAGGCTTGTTCTAATGTATATGCTATTTGCTATTTTAAAAGGAGTCTTCCTATTTTTTACAAGACAAACCATTATTGTAATGTCGAGAAATATTGAATTTGATTTAAAAAATGAAATTTTTTCTAAGTACCAACAACTGACAATTTCGTTTTATAAAAACAATAAGACAGGAGATTTGATGAATAGAATTAGTGAAGATGTTACCAAAGTAAGAATGTACTTGGGACCTGCAATTATGTACTCGATAAATGTTGTGGTTTTATTTGTGATGGTAATCACTTTTATGATTTATAAAAATGCAACTCTAACTATGTATGTTTTATTTCCATTGCCAATTCTATCTATAATTATCTATTTCGTAAGTAGTATAATTAATAAAAAGAGTGAAATAACCCAAAAAAAACAATCAAAAATTACCTCTTTTGTACAAGAAGCATTTTCTGGAATTAGAGTTCTAAAGGCATACAACAGAAACAAACATTTTTCTAATCTTTACGAAAAAGAAACCGAAGATTATAAAAGAGCTTCACTCAGTCTTGCAGTAGTAAATTCCTTATTTCTTCCTTCCATCATATTTCTAATTGGTTTAAGCACTGTAATAACAATCTATCTAGGTGGAATGAAAACCATAAATAATGAATTAGACTATGGAGATATTCTTCAATTTATTTTTTATATAAATATGCTTACATGGCCATTTGCATCAGTAGGATGGATAAGTTCATTAATTCAAAGGGCAGCAGCTTCTCAAAAAAGAATTAATGAGTTTATTAATATTCAAGAAAAAGTAATCAACGATGGAGAACAAAAGTTAAAAAAAGTTATTGATTTAGAATTTAAAAACGTCTCCTTTAAATATCCTAATAATGAAGATTATGCTTTGAAAAATATAAATTTCAAATTAGAGCATGGAATGAGTCTTGGAATATTTGGTAAAACTGGTTCTGGCAAATCCTCACTTGCTCAAATTTTATGTCGACTTTATGAGCCTAGCGAAGGTGAAATATTAATTAACAACTCTTCAATTAAAGAAATTGAACTAAATAATTTTCGAAAAAAAATTGGCTATGTTCCTCAAGATATTTTTTTATTTTCAGACACTATTGAAAACAATATCGCATTTGGACTTAGTAACGAAGATTTCACTAATGAAGAAATAGTAATTGCTTCAAAAAGAGCTGGTTTATTTAATGAAATAGAAAAATTTAGTAACTCATTTCAAACTAAAATTGGCGAAAGAGGAGTAACACTATCTGGAGGGCAAAAACAAAGAATTGCTATAGCAAGAGCACTTATTAGAAATCCCGAATTACTGGTTTTTGATGATTGTTTATCAGCTGTAGATGCTAAAACGTCTCAAAAAATTCAAAATTCTCTTTACAATCAAAAAAATAAAAAATTATCCATTCACATTAGCCATAAAATAAGCAACCTAAGCCAATGTTCACACATAATAGTTTTAGAAGAGGGAGAAATTCTAGAACAAGGCGACCATGATTTTCTTTTAAAAAATAAAGGATTTTACTTCGATATTTTCAAAAAACAACAACTTGATAGTAATTAATATCCTTTAAATCTTTAGAAAAAAATAAAATCTTATTTATATTGCATATATAAATAACAATTATTAATAATGGAAAACAGCAATGATCAAGAAAAGTACAGAAACGAAATCTACTCTAAATCTGTAAGAGCTGGTAAAAGAACGTATTTTTTTGATGTTAAATCAACCAGATCAGGCGATCACTATCTAACCATTACAGAGAGCAAAAAGAAGTTTGACCAAGAAGGAAATTTTCACTTTGAGAAACACAAAATATTTCTTTACAAAGAAGATTTTGACAAATTTAAAGATGGACTAATTGAAGTGGTTGATAAAGTAGTTTCTCTTAACGAAGCCAATCCAGTTGACAAAGGAGATTCTCTAGAAAGTAAGTCGTTTAAAAACGTTGATTAAAAATATTTTTCATTATTAATTTCTTTTTTTTTCAACATCCATAATTATAGTTTTAATTTTATAACAGTCTGATTTTTAAGTGATTGTTGTTTTTGTAAAATTTTATTTTACTCCACATTGTTGACAATAAGCCATGTAATTATTGTTTAAACACGTTTTTGTTTAAAAATGAATTTGCTTTTGAGATTTGGAAAAGGTTATAATCCTAACTTTAAGAACTAATAGGTAAGGAATATAAAATTAACAGATGGGGAAAATTATCACAATAGCAAATCAAAAAGGTGGAGTTGGAAAAACTACTACCGCAATAAATCTAGCAGCATGTCTTGGAGTTCTTGACAAGAAAACTCTATTAATAGATGCAGATCCTCAAGCAAATGCCACTTCTGGTGTTGGACTAGAACCCAGAAAAATTAATAATGGTATTTATGACTGTATTATTAATGGTGCAAATCCAAAAGATTTAATTCTCAGAACAAAAAGTCCAAATTTAGATATTCTACCATCGCATATTGATTTAGTTGGAGCAGAAATAGAAATGATCAATTTAGAAGATAGAGAATTTGTTTTTCAAAAAATGTTTAAGCACTTATCAGATCAATACGATTATATTTTGATAGACTGCTCCCCTTCCTTGGGTCTTCTCACATTGAATTCACTAACACTTTCCGATAGTGTTATTATTCCAGTACAATGTGAATATTTTGCTCTAGAGGGCTTGGGAAAACTTTTAAATACTATCAAAATAGTTCAAAGTAGGTTGAATAAATCTTTAGATATTGAAGGTATTCTACTAACTATGTACGATACTAGATTAAGATTATCTAACCAAGTTGTAGAAGAAGTTAAAATTCACTTTCAACAATTGGTTTTCGATACTATCATTCATAGAAACACCAGACTTGGAGAAGCACCTAGTCATGGAGAAACTATAATAATGCACGATGCAAGTAGCAAGGGAGCTGTAAATTATTTAAATCTTGCTAAAGAGCTAATCAAAAAGAACCAAACTCAGAGTTCTACAAATGAAGTTGAAAATAATATAGAAGTTAATGGTTTCTAAGAAAAATGCTCTTGGTAAAGGTTTAGGTGCATTATTAGAAAACGCAAAGACAGATATTACTTCCAAACCAAGTAATGAGACCAACGCACAAGCTGGTTTAATTTCAAGAATTAATATTGATAGTATTACCCCTAACCCATTCCAACCAAGAATAGATTTTGAGAAGGAATCTTTATTAGAATTAACAGATTCGATAAAAGAGCATGGTGTAATTCAACCAATAACAGTAAGAAAAATAGGAAGAGATAATTTTCAAATTATTTCTGGAGAAAGAAGATATCAGGCATGTAAAATTGCTAAAATAATTGAAATACCTTGTTACATCCGTATAGCAAACGATCAGGAAATGCTAGAGATGGCAATTGTTGAAAATATTCAAAGAAAAAATTTAAATGCAATTGAAATAGGTTTGAGTTACCAAAGGCTAATTGATGAATGCAATTTGACTCACGAGCAACTTAGTATAAAATTAAGTAAGAATAGATCTACAATTTCAAACTTCTTGAGACTCTTAAAACTTCCTGTAGAGGTTCAAAAAGCACTTAGAGATTCTAAAATAACCATGGGACATGCTAGAGCATTGTTGTCATTTAATAGTGAAGCTGAAATATTATCTGCTTTTAAAAAAATTATTTCTGAAAGTCTCTCAGTAAGAGATGCAGAGAAAATGAATCACAAAAAGAAGTTACCTAATGAAGAGAAAGTAATTTTAAGTAGGTACGAACTAAGAATGCAAAATAATATTTCTTTTCAATTGAAATCTGATGTAAAGATTAAGAAAAATACCAATGGCAAAGGTCAATTAGTTATCACTTTTAAAAATCAAGACCAGCTAAATGAAATACTTGACAACTTTGACCAATGATTAGAATTGTTCTATATCTACTAATTATTTCAAACGCTAATTGTTTTGCACAAACCAACGATACCCTAGACAAAGATAAGTACACCTATCGTTCTACCATCCTATCTAGTATACTTCCTGGTAGTGGCCAAATACACAACAACAAAATTAAACCAGTAAAACTACATAACAGATTATGGTGGAAATTGCCAATAATCTACGGTGGTTTGGGTACTGCTACTTACTTAATCCAATTTAATCATCAGGAATTTAGAACTATTAAAGATGAAAGACTAAGTAGACAGAATGGTAATTCTGCTGTAAATTATATTTCATATTCTAGTGAACAACTTAAATTAATTCAAAATGAATACAGGAGATTAAGAGATTTTTCAATAATATCATTTCTAGGTGTATACTTACTTCAAATTATTGATGCAAATGTAGAGGCACATCTCTTTTTGTTTGATATTAGTGACAACTTAAGCATTAATTTCAAACCTAATATTCAAAATAATGTAGTTTCAAGCTATTTGGTTCCACAATTTTCTTTAAATTTTAAATTATAAATTATTTGACTTTATTTAAATACGTTTTATTTTAATTATTAAGTAGTTATATGGAAAAATATGATTTATGTATAATAGGCGCTGGTCCATCTGGATATGCTGCAGCAATGAGATCGGTAGACTTCGGCAAAAAAACTCTTTTAATTGAAAAAGATAAAGTTGGTGGAGCAGGACTTTATAACGGAGCTCTTTCCTCAAAAACTATGTGGGAATTATCTGAAAAACTAAGAACGGTTAATGAAGGTATTAAATCTGTTGGTGGGAAAACTATTGATATGAGTTGGGAAGAAACTCAAAAGACATTAATGGAGGCAACCTTTGATAGAAAATTTCAATACTCTTCTCATTTAAAACTTCTGCAATCAAAAGCGCTTAAAAATATTTTTAAATATGAGCGTGGTCTTGGAACTTTCATAGATAATCACCACGTTAAAATCCAAAAATCAAACGATGAAACTAAAACCATTTATGCAGAAAATATAATAATTGCTACTGGGAGCAAACCAAGAACTATTCCAAATATAGATGTCGATGAAAAAATCATTATGACTAGCGATGGTGTAGATCATATGAAAAGCTTTCCAAAATCGATGGTAATTGTTGGAGCTGGAGTAATTGGTTGTGAATATGCTACCATATTTTCAAATTTTGGCAAGACCAAAGTATATTTAATAGATAGATCGGATAGAATTCTTCCGTTTGAAGATACTGACATCTCAGATATGATTAGTAAAAACCTTAAAGAAAAAGGGGTTACTATTCACAATAAGGCACAGTTGGAAAGACTAGAAGTAAAAGATGGAGAGGTAGAATATGAACTTTCCTATAAAGATGGAAAAAAAGAAATTATAAGAGTAGAAAAAGCTCTATTATCCGTTGGAAGAAAATTATGTATTGATGGCTTAAAGATGGAAAATGCTGGAGTAACTCTCAGTAAAAGAGGCGTTCATATAGGAGATATAAATACACAAACTAATATTCCTAACATATATGTTGTTGGAGATGCAAGTGGACATATTTCATTAGTAAATGTTGGTGAATTGGAAGGTAGATATGCAGTGGAGAGAATGTTTTCTAAAAAGTATTACCCATTAAATTATAAAAATATCTGTACTATCATGTTTCTTCAGCCTGAAGTTGCTTCTGTTGGAATAAATGAGAAAACATGTATAGAAGAAAATATTCCAGTTAAGGTAGTAAAGCTAGATTATTCTTGTATTGCAAGAGCAATTGCAATGAGGAAGACAGAAGGGTTTTTTAAAATAATTGTAACAGATGATAAAAAAATGAAAATTTTGGGAATGAGAGCAGTTGGAGAACATGCTTCTAGTGCAATTCAAGGGGTTGGACTTCTAATGAAAATGGATAGGAATATTCACGAACTTGCAGAAATGGTACATCCTCACCCATCCATAATTGAAGGCATTCAAGAATGTGTAAGAATGCTGTTAAACAAGTCTATTTTTAAAGCTTCTATTTTTAAAGACAAACTTTCTTGTTACAGAAGAATTGGAGAATACGTAGAGGATCTTCAAAGACTATAATTTTTAATTAATCATTTACTTTTAATTTTCATATTTTGAAGAATATTTCATTCCTTCTTATTGTTATTATTTCTTGGTGTTTCTTCTCTTGTAAGAGTGAGAAAAAAAGTATTTATCAAGAGGAAATAAAGTCTGAAATTATTGACTCAGTTAAAATAAATTTCAAAGTTTTAGAAAATGACAATAGGATAAAAAAAATAAATTCTTTTTTCCAAAGAAAATTTACAAGGAATCAATTCAATGGAAATATTTTATTTGCAGAAAATGGAAATATAATTACTCAGAAAAGTTATGGATATTCCAATTTTAGAAAAAAAGAACTTCTTACTAAAGAACATTCTTTTCAATTGGCCTCTGTTTCTAAACCGTTTACTTCTATAGCTATTTTACAACTTATAGAAAAAAATAAAATCAATTTAAAAGACACTATTCAAAAATTCTTTCCAGAGTTTCCATACCATGGAATAACAATTCATCAGCTACTGAGTCATAGATCTGGAATGAGTCAATACACACATTTTTGTGATGCTCCAGATAGTATTTGGCCAGATAAAAGTGTTACTATAAACAACCAGGATGTTATAGAAATTATTTCAAGAATAGTTCCACTAACAAATTACAAACCAAATCATAAATATTATTACTGTAATACCAATTATTTATTACTTGCTTCCATAGTAGAACAAGTATCTGGACTAAGTTTTAAGCAATATGTAAAGAAATATATTTTCAATCCCTCGGGAATGTTTAGCAGCAATATTTACGATCGTACAAATTTTGAGGATCTAATTTTACCTGCTCAGGGTTATGAAAATAAAATACCATGGGAGGATGTCTATTTAAATGGTGTGGTTGGCGATAAGGGAGTCTACTCTACTACAGAAGATCTACTAAAATTTGACAGAGCCTTAAAGGAAAATATTTTTATTTCAGATTCGTTAAAGAAATTAGCTTTTAGCAAAATGAATTTAGATAAAAATGGCAATAAAAATTACGGATATGGATTTAGGTTAAAAGAGCATGAAAAATATGGAAAGATTGTGTACCATACCGGATGGTGGAAAGGATTTAGATCTTATTTTATCAAAATAATGGATAAAAATCAAACAATTGTAGTTCTTAACAATGTCAAAAGAGGAAGATTTTTAAATATTGATAGACTAATTGAACTAATTAATTAGTCTAAAGAGTTAAGTGCTTTTAGAGAGGGACTGTAATTATTGTCAATTTCAATTGCTTTGAGATAACAACTTTTAGCTTTGACTAGATCATTTTTAATCTCATAACAGATTCCAATATTATGAATTGCTTGAACATAAAACGAATTTAAAGAAGTAGCTTTTTGATAATACATAAGGGCTGAATCTAAAATTGAATTACTTTTTGAAATATTGTATTCTCCCAAAAAGGTGTTTCCTATATTAAAGTAAGTTTCTTCAAAATTAGAATCTATTTGAACAATGAATTTAAATGCTTTTCTTGCTTCAGAATAGTTTTCATTGAAGTGGTAATAAAGACCTTTATTTCTGTGTGCCTCTATACTGGATGAATTTATTTCAATTGCAGAGTTGTAATAATCAATTGCAATGTCATTTCCCGCACTTTCGGATAACATTCCCATATGAATGTAAGCATCGAAATAATTAGGATCTACTTCAATAGCAGTTTGATAAGATGAAGAAGCTAAATTGGAATTACCTAAAAAATGGTAAATCATGCCTTTAATGAAATAGGCTTCTGAAATTCTTTTATCAATTTTTAAAACCTGATTTGCCAGTTTCATAGCTTCTTCTGTTTTTTTCTCAAAAAGAAAAATTTTGGCTCTTAATAATCTAGCTGGTATAATATCAGGATCTTCTTTTATACAATTATCTAAATATATTTTTGATTCATCAATCAAGCTAATATCTTGATTAAAAACTGCCAGTTCGTAAAGAATAGATGCTTTATGGTATTTCAAAAATGAAAGATCTGGAGTTATACTTAAAGCTCTATTTATATCCTCTAAGGCAGAGTTAAAATTTCTTTTATTTTGATGATAAAGAGCTCTTTTTAGATATACATTAGGACTCTTAGGATTGTTAATTATTTCTTTATCAATTTCATAAAGCTCATTATTCAAATTGGAATTGTCTATGACTGGTTCATTTTCAACTACAGTAATCTTTTGGTTGCTGTTAGAGTTACAACCAATAATAAAAAATGAAATGAAAAGTAATTTTTTCATGTTAAAAAAAAGGGCCCAAAGGCCCTTAAATATAAATTGAATCAGCTATTTAATTGATCTATAATCTTATTTTCTAGCTCTTCTGAAAGTTCTGGATTGTCTAATAATATTTCTTTAACTGCATCTCTTCCTTGTCCTAGTTTCGTGTCTCCATAAGAATACCAAGAACCAGATTTGTTGATGATATTCATTTCTACACCAAGGTCAATAATCTCTCCTGTTTTGGAAATTCCCTCTCCATACATTATATCAAATTCTGCTTGCTGAAAAGGAGGAGCAACTTTATTTTTAACCACTTTTACTCTAGTTCTGTTTCCAATAATTTTATCTGCATTTTTAATAGCGCTTGATCTTCTAATATCAATTCTTACAGAAGAATAAAACTTCAAGGCATTTCCACCAGTAGTAGTTTCTGGATTGCCAAACATAACTCCAATTTTTTCTCTTAGCTGGTTAATAAAAATACAACAGGTATTGGCTTTGCTTATAGAACCAGTTAATTTTCTTAGGGCCTTGGACATTAATCTTGCTTGTAGTCCCATTTGATTGTCTCCCATTTCACCTTCAATCTCCGCTTTAGGGGTTAATGCGGCAACAGAGTCAATTACTAAAATATCAATAGCTCCCGATCTAATTAAATTATCGGCTATTTCTAAAGCTTGTTCTCCGTTATCAGGCTGTGAAATAAGAAGATTGTCAATATCTACTCCCAAATTTTTAGCATAGAACTGGTCAAAAGCGTGTTCAGCATCGATAATAGCTGCAATACCACCATTTTTTTGGGCTTCTGCAACAGCGTGTATTGCTAAAGTAGTTTTACCGGAAGATTCTGGTCCGTAAATCTCTACCACTCTCCCTTTGGGAAAACCACCTACACCTAATGCTCTATCTAAGGTAACAGATCCTGTTTTTATAACTTCTAATTTTTCTACAGGTTCGTCTCCCATTCTCATTACAGATCCCTTTCCATAAGACTTATCTAAACGGTCTAGTGTAACTTGTAATGCTTTTAGTTTTTCTTTATTTATTTCTTCCATTTTGTATTAATTTTCTACTAATTTCACAATTAACTACATAAACATTTTACGTACTAATCTAGAGCCTCCATAATTTGTTGAAAATGATCGGCAGTTTTAACCTTTTCAAATAACTTAACTATTGTATTGTTCTCTATGACAAAGGTTTTTCTTAAGATACCATCGTATTCTCTTCCCATAAACTTTTTGAGTCCCCAACATTGATAAGCATTTATAACAGTTTTGTCGGTATCTGCAATTAATGAAAAAGGCAGTTCATATTTATCTATAAATTTTAAATGCTTGGCTGAATTATCTGCACTTACACCAATAACTTCAAAATCATTGTTTTTTAATTCCTGGTAATTGTCTCTTAAATTACAAGCTTCTTTTGTACAACCTGGAGTATCGTCTTTTGGATAAAAATAAAGAATGAGCTTTTTACCTGAAAAATCACTTAATTTTATTTGGTTTCCATTCTGATCTGTTCCTGAAAAATCTGGAGCTGAATCGCCTTCTTTTAATGAATTCATATTAAATTATAATTTTTCAACAAATTAGCAAATAAGGATAGATAATAGCAATAATTGTATAACTTAATTTTTCAACAAATAAATTCTTATTTAAACAATTATGGATTTTAAAAAAATAACTGAAGAAGATTCTTTGCATGACCATCTAGAAGAAAATTCAGTAATTGAAATTTTAAATAAAATTAATTTAGAAGATCAAAAAGTTGCTGATGCAGTAAAACAAGTAATTGAACCAATTAAAAATTTGGTTGAGGCAATTGTTCCTAAAATGAAATTGGGCGGAAGATTGTTCTATATAGGTGCAGGAACAAGCGGAAGATTAGGAGTTGTAGATGCAAGTGAGTGTCCTCCTACATTTGGTGTTTCTTTTGACCTTGTAGTAGGAATTATAGCTGGAGGAGACTCCGCAATAAGAAAGGCAGTAGAGTTTGCAGAAGATGATGAAAACCAAGGATGGAAAGACTTAGAGAAATTAAATATTAATAATAAGGACAGTGTAATTGGAATTGCCGCTTCTGGAACAACTCCCTATGTTATAGGAACTCTTAGAAAATGCAACGAAAAGGGAATTATTACAGGCGGAATAACTTGTAATCCAGGAAGTCCGCTGGATGAAATTGCAAAATATTCTATAGTCCCAATAGTTGGACCTGAATTTATTACTGGAAGTACTAGAATGAAATCTGGAACTGCTCAAAAACTAATTCTAAATATGATTTCTACCTCTGTTATGGTTAAGCTAGGGAAAGTAAAAGGAAATAAAATGGTTGATATGCAACTATCCAATAACAAACTAGTTTCTAGAGCAGAGAAAATGGTGATGAATGAATTGAATATTGGACATGAAAAAGCCAAAAATTTAATAGAAAAATATGGAAGTGTTAGAAAAGCTATTGATTCTTATAAATAATTTTCTAAAGTTTTATTTTCCATAATAGCTTCTAAAAATAATTGAAGTGCATTTTTATCTTTTTGCTTTAAGCCAAACTCTATATGAAACCCATCTTTAGAAGAAGTTAAGATTATATTTGAGAAAATCTGACTTAAATTTTGGTTCTCACCTATATTTTCTAAAATATTTTTTGGAAAAAAGACCATAAGTATCGCTTCCAAATCTAGTTCCATATAAACTGGGTTTACGAAATGGGATTCTTTAATTTTTGAATAAGGTTTAGTTTCATTTTTAAGAATAGACTCTACTAATTGTAAATTATTAGATAAGTGTAAAACATCGTTTTTATAGAGTAAAAATGTATTATTAATATCCAATAATTCATCTTCTTTAAACGCCATATTGTTTTTAAGAAAGACATCTAGTAAAATTTGTTTTTCTTTAATACCAAGACTAATATTATAGGGCGTTGAAATATTCCGATTCTCGGTAACTTCTTCTTCTTCTTCTTGAAAAAAATCATCGTCGTCCCAATTGTACTCGCTATCCTCTACCCTTTCATTTGAAGAAGGATTTTGAGTGGAATAATTGTTATTATCCATCTTCGACCTGCTTGAATCTATAGAAATTAAGGGGTTTAAGGATTTGTTTATAGAAAAAGACATATTGCCGTCCAACGCAGGAAAAACCTCACTTAAATCCAAGCTACTTTGTTGGTTTTCTAAATCCCAGGAAGACCTAATTATCAGATTAAAATATTTTTCAAGCTTATTTAATGGAATGTTTGCAAATCCGAAGGACAACAAAGAATCGTTATTGGTTAAAAAGTTTTTATACTTCATATCTACAGGACTAAGATTATTTGTTTTGGAAGAACTTGAGGAATATAGAGTATTGGCTACAATTTTTCCGTTTAAAAAATTTAGATCTAAAATAAAATCTTCTGTTAATAGATTTATATTGAAATAGTCGGAGATTTTAGATTTTATAAATGGAATTTTAATAGAGTTAATAAATTCCACCACACTGGAACTGGATATATAAAATGAATAGTCGTCGGTTTTATTTAAAAACTCAGACAAAAGTTGGTTATTGCTATTTAGGGGTTTGGATTGGAAGTAAGAATTTATTTTATCTATTGTAAAATTCTTATCCAATGAAAAACCTACCAAAAAATGGGTACTATTAAATCCAATGGTTACATTGTACTTTTTAGAAAAGCAAATGGTTGGGTTTTCACCAGAAAAACCATCTACTGCTAAATAGCTTTTAATGGTTTCTTTAAAAATATTTTTATCGGTAATATCTCCTACTAAAAAAGCAGCTGCATTAAATTTATTTTCTTGAGAAACAATAAATAATTTTTGTGGAGAATCCATATCAAAACCTAAATTTTGACTATTAAAAGATGATTTAAAAACATCAAAAATTAATTGTTGCTCGTAAGGTATATTTTCAATATTCTCTAAGTCAGATTTAGCTAGTATGCTCTTTATATTGATAGAGCTTGCTGCCAATATATTTTTCTCAGATAAAATAGTATTGTTTACCCATTTGTCTTTAGAATCTTCACAGGAGGTAAAAAATAAAAGTAGATATATAATAAATAAAATTCTCAAAATTAATTGTTAATTGCTTCTATTCCAGGAAGTTGTTTTCCTTCGAGATATTCTAGCATTGCACCTCCTCCAGTAGAAACATGACTTACTTTACTACCTAATTTAAAAAGATTAATTGCAGCAACACTATCTCCACCGCCTATTAAAGAAAACGCATTGTTTTCAGTGGCCTTAACTATAGAATGGGCTATGGAACCTGTTCCATTTTGGAAATTAGACATTTCAAATACTCCCATTGGACCATTCCAAAGGATTAAAGAAGAATTTACTATCACCTCATTAAATGCCTTTATAGATTCTGGACCAATATCTAATCCCATTTCATCTTCTGGAATTTGATTGATTGGTCTAACCTTTGTAGGCAACTCATTGCTAAACTCTTTACAGCATAAAGAGTCTGAAGGAAGATGAATTTGAACTCCTTTGTCTTTTGCTTCTTGTAATATTTCCAAAGCAAGATCTAAATACTGGTCTTCAACCAGAGATTTTCCAATAGAACCATTTTGAGCTTTTATAAATGTATAGGCCATTCCACCACCAATTATAAGATGGTCTACTTTGTCTAGCAACTTAGAAATAATTGTGATTTTGGAGGATACTTTAGCACCACCAACAATGGCCGTAAGAGGGTGAGAATTACTATTTAAAACTTTATCTACAGAGAGAATTTCATTTTCTATAAGAATGCCAAACATCTTATCGTTTGGAAAATAATCTGCAATTATAGAAGTTGAAGCATGTGCTCTGTGTGCGGTACCAAAAGCATCATTGACATATACATCTGCGTGATTGGCCAATTTCGATGCAAAATCTTTGTCCCCAAGTTTCTCCTCTTTATAAAATCTTAAATTTTCTAGTAAAACAACAGATCCATTTTCAAGGTTTTTGGTTGTTTCCAAAGAACTGTCGCTAATACAATCAGAAATAAAAATAATTTTTCTTTCTAAAAGAGATTCTAAAGAGCCTACTATTTGCTTTAAGGAAAACTCTGGACTTGGTGCATCTTTTGGTCTGCCTAAATGCGACATTAATACAACACTTCCTCCATCGCTAATGATTTTTTTAATAGTTGGAATAGCCATTCTTATTCTAGTATCATCTGTAACTACTCCCTGACTATCGATAGGAACATTAAAATCTACTCTTACTAGAGCTCTCTTATTATTAAAATTGTATTCTTTAAAATTCATATATAAAAATTAATAAGCGGCTAAAATACCTGATTAAAAAAGAATTTATACTTTCATGATATATATTTTTTAAAAAAAAATTAAAATGAAATTAGTTTCTTGGAATTTAAACGGAATTAGAGCAGTAGAAAAAAAAGGTCTTTCTGATATTTTAGAGTATATAAACGCAGATATTATCGGTTTTCAAGAAACAAAAGCTCAGGACGACCAAGTAAGAGAAGCTTTAAAAAATGTCACAGGTTACCATATTTACTGTTCAAGCGCGGTCAAAAAAGGATATAGTGGAACAGCTATTTTATCTAAAAAAGAACCTATCAAAGTTACTTACGGATTGGGTATTGAAGAACACGACCAAGAAGGAAGATTAATCTGTGCTGAGTACGAACATTTTTTTTATATAACTACTTATGTTCCAAATAGCGGAAGTGGTTTGCACCGATTGGAATATAGAGCTAGATGGGATAAGGATCTATTAAACTTTATTAAAAACAAAGAAAAAGAAAAACCGGTTTTTTTATGTGGTGATTTAAATGTAGCCCACCAACCTATAGATTTAAAAAATCCAAAATCTAACTTCAATAAAACTCCAGGATATACACAAACTGAAATAGATGGAATGAGTAATTTTATTTCCAATGGATACACAGATACTTTTCGTCACTTTTATCCAGAAGAAATAAAATATTCGTGGTGGAGTTACAGGTTTAATTCAAGAGCAAAAAACGTTGGTTGGAGACTAGATTATTTTTTATCTTCTGCAAAAGGATTAGAAATAATCAAAGATGCTTTTATATTAAATGATGTTATGGGTTCGGACCACTGTCCAGTAGGGATTGAATTAAAATAATTCAGATTTGTTTTATCCAGCCGTCTATTAAAAATCTTTCTCTTGCGGTTTCTGCTTCGTTTTTGTCTTTGTAAAAATCTACAGTTACCCAATATTTATTAGAATTATTGTTGGCTATAATACTACAATGTTTAAAACCTCTTTTTTTCATTTCTTTTTCTAGAATAACAGCATTGTATTTTTCCTGATAGGTTCCAACAATTAAAGCAAATTGATTTTCAGATGCTTTGGTATTGTTAAAAACAGTAATAGGAGAAGAATCAGTATTAGAATTTGATTTTTCTGTTGCAAGATTACTTACAGGTTTATCTACTATTTCTAGGGTTGTTTTGGAATTATTAACTATAGCAACCGAATAATCATTTTTGGAAGCTTCTACAGGTTTGTAAGACACAAAGGATAGAGAACCAAAAACGATAGAACAAATTAGAAAAAAAACCAACTTTCTATTTACAATTTTAGGAGATTTAGAAGTCTCTAAATGGTTGTTATTTTTAGAATTTGCAGTCATTTAAAACATTAAACTATTATAGTAGTTAAACTGTAAAATTAAAAAAAAGTTACAATCATTTGAAAAAAACAAGGTTGCCAATCTAGTCCAGCACCTCAACAGAAAGATAAATATTTTTCAATGGACGGTTTTTACCATTGGTAATTTGCTTACTGATTTTGTCTACCACTGAAAGTCCAGAAATAACTTCTCCAAAAACAGTATACTCATTATCTAGGTGCGGGCTCCCTCCTATTTTTCTGTAAATTTTACGATTGCTTTCGGGAATAGTTATATTGTATTTAATCTCAATTTTGTCCATGTAGGTGTCTGATAACGGGCCTTTTTGGATAATATAAAAATTATAAGGACTGGAAGATAAATTTATTTTGGTAGGATCTTTATAATACTGTTCTTGAACAGCCATAGCAAGCGCCCCTCGTTTGTGAATATTTTTTGAATTAATTTCTGGTGGTACTCTATACAATCCAATTTTAGCCATTTTTTGGAGCATGTTGTTACTATCGCTATTTCCACCTTGAATCATAAAATTTCTAATTACTCTGTAGAAAATTGTTGAATCAAAAAAATTGCTTTTGGCCAATAAAAGAAAATTGGCACGATGTAATGGAGTATTTTTGTAGAGTCTTATCTTAATATCGCCAAATTCTGTTCTAATTAAAATCTTTTCTTCCTTGTTTTTAATTCCAAAATCTGTTAGTTTTTTCTTTACATTTTGGTTGGTTAACAGGTTGTTTTTTTTAATTACTTTTTTAGGTGCTTTATTAATTGCTTTATTGGAATTGGTATCTATTTTAACTGGATTGGAAGATTTTTCGGTGTAGTAATCCTTTGGTGGTTGATTATCGCAAGAAAAAAGAAAAATCAAGGAAAGAAATAAGAAAATATATTTCATAATACAAGGGTAAGAAAAAGAAAGATTACACCTATGGTAGCAACACTAGAGATGACATAACTAGACAGTATATGAACCGTATTAGGTCCTTTGGAAAAAATGGTGATTAATGGCAACAGAAGAATGGTGAAATAGAAATAAAAAACCTTGTAAACACAAAAGTGATTTTCAATAGAAATTATATCATTGTCAATATTTAATAGCATATTGGTATTTTGTCTTAAAATCATGCTTTTTCGAGTAGAATAATCTTTTATTTTTGCAATGTTAAGGTACTTCACATCTTCAATAGACACTGCAAAATTAAAGTCGTTATTATCTATATCCTTGAATTTTAAAACAAAATTATCCGACCCCATATCCATATAATTGGTAATTAAATCTACTTCTACTGGGCTAGTTGGAAGAATTTTATAGTCCATAAAAATCACAAATGCAACACTAATACTTACCCAATTGATTAAATTAATAATCTTTTTACGGCTAGAATTGTGAATTTTATAGTATTCCAATTCCATCACTCTCTCTTCTTTTACTTTTTTATACTGCGCATATTTTCTAGCCCACTCCATTCTTTTTTTAAGTTCGTCTTCGGAATATTTAGATCTTTTTCTTGGAGGAGTTTTTACTATATTTTTAGTTTGAAAAGTAGAAGTTTCGTTGGACAGGTAGGCATATGCCTCGTTTACTTCAATAAATAATTGGCTAGCATGTTGAGATTTATTTTTATCGGGATGGTATTTTTTAGCCAGCTTTCGATAAGCAATTTTTATTTCTTCTTTAGTGGCAGAAGTAGAAAGACCTAAAGTTTTGTAATAATTCTTAACCATTGTGAATATCTAAACTACAGTATTTCAAAGATGTAGGAAAATTTATTAATGTATATTTCTATATTTGAATAAAAACAAATTTATATATGTCTCATAATTTACTAAAAGGAAAAAAAGGAATCATTTTCGGAGCTTTAAACGATATGTCTATTGCATGGAAAGTTGCAGAAAGAGCACATGAGGAAGGTGCTACATTTACCCTTACCAATGCACCAATAGCGATGAGAATGGGTGCTATGAACGAATTGGCAGAAAAAACAAATTCGCAGATCATACCGGCAGATGCTACTTCGGTGGATGATCTTAAAAATTTATTTATTCAGTCTCAGGAAATTTTGGGTGGAAAAATTGATTTTGTTCTACATTCTATTGGTATGTCTCCCAATGTAAGAAAGAAAAAGGACTATACAGATTTAAATTACGAATGGTATAAAAAGACATTAGATGTTTCTGCTATGTCTTTGCACAAAGTTTTAAAAGTAGCTTCTGAGACAGATGCTATTAACGAATGGGGATCTGTGGTTGCCCTTACCTATATAGCTGCACAAAGAATATTCCCAGACTACAACGATATGGCAGATGCAAAATCTCTATTAGAATCTATTACAAGAAGCTTTGGTTACCACTATGGAACTTCTAAAAAAGTAAGAGTTAATACCATTTCTCAGTCTCCTACTGTTACTACGGCTGGTAGTGGAGTGAGTGGATTTGATAAGTTTATAGATTTTAGTGAGAACATGAGTCCTTTGGGAAATGCAGGTTCTTTAGACTGTGCCAATTACTGTATTTCTATGTTTAGTGATTTGACTAAATATGTAACCATGCAAAATCTATTTCACGATGGAGGATTTTCATCTACTGGAGTTACTACTGCGGTAATGGATAGATTTGGAGAATAATGGTAGAACAAGTTTACAATGCTTTTTTAAGTTGCGATCAAAAGGTAACAACTGACACGAGAAACATTGCTAAAAACGATCTATTTTTCGCTTTAAAAGGCCCTAATTTTAACGGTAATAAATTTGCAGAAAAGGCGCTAGAACTCGGTGCCAAATATGCAGTAATAGACGAAAAAGAATATTTTATTGAAGGAAAGACATTCTTAGTTGAAAACGTACTAGAGACTTTACAAAGTCTGGCTAGATTTCATAGAGAGAAGATAAATATTCCAGTAGTTGCTATTACTGGTACTAATGGAAAGACTACTACCAAAGAATTATTGGGAGCAGTTTTAACTAGCCAATACCATATTCTTATTACGAAAGGCAATCTCAACAATCATATAGGAGTTCCACTAACCATTCTTCAGCTAAATAAGGAGCATGAAATAGCGGTAATAGAAATGGGCGCTAGTAAGATTGGGGATATTAAAGAACTGGTGGAAATAGCACTACCCAATTATGGAATTATTACCAATATTGGAAAAGCGCATTTGGAAGGGTTTGGAGATGTGGAGACTATTAAGAAAACAAAATTTGAATTGTACGATTTTATTATTGAAAATAAGGGTGCAGTTATAGTAAATAAAGAAGACGAAGTACTTATAAGCTATATCCCAAAAGAAATAGATAAGTTTACTTACGGATCTTTGGAGGCAGATGTAATAGGAAAAGTCGTAAGACAAACTCCTACTTTAGAGATGGAGCTATCTATTGAAGAAAACGCTCCTAATATGGTAAAAACAAATTTGCTTGGTGCATACAATCAAAACAATATTCTAGCGGCTGCTTGTGTGGGGAAGCTATTTAAGGTTTCTAAAGAAAATATCGAACAGTCTATTGCCAACTATTTACCTACCAACAACCGCTCTCAGCTGGTAACAACATCTAAAAATACGGTTATAGCAGATTGTTACAATGCCAATCCTACTTCCACCATGGAATCGCTAATAAGTTTTAACCAAATAGAAAGTTCTCAAAAATTAGTAATTTTAGGAGACATGCTGGAGCTTGGTTCTGCTTCTGAAGTGGAGCATCAGGCGATAGTAGATTATTTAGAGAATACTTCTTTAAAGACCATTTTGGTTGGTACGTGCTATCAAAAAACCAATAGTGGATTTACTACCTTTAAAGATACTTTGGAACTAATACCGTTTTTGAAACAAAATGGTTTGGAAAACAGTTTGGTACTGCTCAAAGGTTCTCGAGGAATAAAGTTAGAAATGCTATTGAAAGAAAATATTTTTTAGATGAGTCCAGGAGATTTTTTTATTACATTTTTTGTAGCTGCAATTTTTATTGGTGGTATTACCATTGGCTACAAACTCTATAAGTGGAACATGCAAGATTATAGAGAGAAGAAGGAAAGAAATAGTAAAATAAATAACAGCAATAAGAAAGAATAATGTTTGGAAATCAAAATATGAAAGACATGATGTCCAAGTTGCAGGACATGAAAGGCGCGGTAGAAGATTCTAAAAAAAGACTGGAAAACATATATGTGAAGGGCGATGCAATGGATGGTAAGGTAAGGTTTGTACTAGATGGAAATAGAAAGTTGAAAGAACTTTTTATAGATGAGGAAGTTTATGAAAATATGGAGAAGGAGGAGTTTATAGAGTCTATGATAGAAGGGTTTAATAAAGCTATTGAAGATGCAGACCATGTCAATGAAAACGAAATGAAGAGTACTGCCTTCAACGTATTTCCTGGAATGGGTAAATAAATATTTAACTAAGTCTTTCTAATCAATACCCCACCCTATTATTAAAATACTATCGTTATAGATTAAAAACAATAAATGAAACAAGTAAAATTATTTATATATCTATTTATAGTTGGTGTAATGATTGCTGCTTGCAATAAAGACGAGGCTGTAACTATGCGCTGGGATTTAACAGGGTGTTCCAACCCATGGGACAGTCAAATAAATCTAGATACATTTACTACAGAAGGTTATCATCAAGGGATTTACGATTATCTATCGTTAGAAAATATTCAAGTGAATTATATTTCTTCAGAATTTGATTCTTCGAAAATAGAGGTATGTCTTGCTTGCCATTGTAAAACTGGAGAAATAATACTTATTAATATCCCCAAAAGAGACAAAAGCAAATTAAAAAGACTTTTGAATAACAACCAATTTAATTTAGAAATTTATTAAAAATTAATAAAAAAATATTTTTTTTATCTACCTTTAACAGATGAAAAAATCAATATTATCAATATTAATTTTAATTTTTAGTTTTAATGACTTCTTCCCTCAATTATCAGATACGAAATATGAATCTGTTATTAAGTATTTTGTGGATTGTATAAAGAATGCAGATATTGACAAACT
>JADHMB010000093.1 GCA_016780365.1 Flavobacteriales bacterium | reverse complement strand
GCTATGTCGTAAGAATCTGTCCCAGAGCACATTGTGAATAAAAAACCGCCCCCAGCAATAAATTCTTTAATTGATTTGCCAACTTGTAGCTTAAGCTCTGACACTTTATTAAATCCTAATTCTTTAGCACTTTGTTCAGCATTTTTTTGTTGTTGCATATACCAAGCTGCATTTCTATAGTTTCTATAGAACTTCCCATATTGTCCTGTGAAATCTTCGTGATGTAAATGAAGCCATTCGTATTTAAATAATTCATTTTTTATAATTTCTTTATCGTATATCTCTTCATAAGGAATCTCAGCATAAGAAAGTACAAGTGTTACAGCATCATCCCATGGTTGTTTGCCTTTAGGAGTATAAACTGCAATTTTTGGAGCTTTCTCTAATCTTACAATTTCCTGGTTAACTTCAGGATTTGCAATATTTGATTTTATTTGCGCTACCTTGGAATTGGTGAGAATATTAAAACTAACCCCTCTAATAATACATTCTTCTTGAATGGAAGAATTATTTTTTATCAAAAAGCTTCCTCCTTGGTAATTTAAAAGCCAATCAACTTCAATATCATTTTGTAATATCCAATAGGCAATTCCATAAGCTTTTAGATGATTGGTCTGGTTATCTTCTCCCATTGGAATTAAAATAAATGATGCTAAATAGGAGATGTTTATTAGAAGAAAAACAGAGAGTATAATGATTTTTTTCACGATTCTTATTTAAAGATAAATATTATTAGAAATTCTTTAATTTAAAAAGGATCTTCATTGGAAGAATCGTCATTCATTTTCGAGGGCATCGTGAAAGAGGAAACATCGTCTCCAAAATCATTATTTGGTTTCATTCCTGCATTGTACATGAAGTCATTTTGGCTAAGACCATCAAGGTCTGAGAATTTAGCGTATTTTCCGATAAACTTTAATCTTACATCTTTAAGCGAACCATTTCTATGTTTGGCTATGATTATTTCTCCTTGGTTATTGCATGGAGATCCATCTGGCCATTCTGTAAGTTGGTAGTATTCAGGACGGTATATAAAACCTACGATATCTGCATCTTGCTCAATAGCTCCAGAGTCTCTTAAATCTGACAACATTGGTCTTTTGTCTCCTCCTCTTGTTTCAACAGATCTACTGAGTTGAGAAAGTGCGATTATCGGAATTTCAAGCTCCTTAGCAATTTCTTTTATAGATCTTGAAATATTACTTATTTCTTGTTCTCTATTTCCACCTTTACCTCCCGAGCTCATTAATTGTAAGTAGTCAATAATAATTAACTGTACACCATGTTGTTGTTTAAGTCTTCTACTTTTTGCTCTTAATTCAAAAATTGAAAGCGCCGGGGTATCGTCAATATATATAGGCGCTTCGGAAAGTGATTTGGTTCTTTCAAAGAATTGTTCAAATTCAGACTTGGAAAAATTACCTCTTCGTATATCCTCTGCTGGTATTTCAGCTTCTCCAGAAATTAATCTGTTAACCAATTGTATGGAACTCATCTCTAAAGAGAAAATGGCTACTGGATGCTCGTAATCTACAGCAACATTTCTAGCCATAGACAATACAAAAGCAGTCTTTCCCATTCCCGGTCTTGCAGCAATAACTATCATATCAGATTTTTGCCAACCGGAAGTGATTTTATCCAGTTCTTTAAAACCAGAACCAACTCCGTTAATACCATCTTCCTTTTGCATGGCAATCTCTATTTCAGATTGAGCTTTAAAAAGAAGAGAAGCCATAGATTCATAGTCTTTTCTAATATTTCCTTCAGTAACTTTGAAAAGTTCACTCTCTGCCTCGTCTAATAAATTGAATACATCAGTTGTTTCATCGTAAGCATTTTGAATCACTTTTCCAGAAATTCTTATCATTTCTCTTAAAATATATTTCTGAACAACAATTCTTGCATGAGATTCTGCATGAGCTGCAGATGCAATTCTATTGGTTAGTTGTGAAATATAATATGCTCCACCAACAGAATCCAAGTCTCCATTGGATTTTAATTTCTGAGTAACTGTTAATATATCGATACTTTCAGATGAAGAAAATAAATCTTGTATAGCCGCATAAATTTTTTGATGAGCCTCTTTATAAAAAATCTCAGGTTGATTAATAATATCTATAACATCATTTAAGGGTGACTTTTCTAACATGAGCGCCCCTAAAATAGCTTCCTCTAAATCAATTGCTTGAGGGGGTAGCTTTCCTATTCCAGAAAGGTCTTGTGGCCTAGTAATTGTTTTTAGCGTAGATCTTTTTGGTATTTCAACTCGATTTTCCATTGAAACAAATGTAAACTAATAAAGATTATCCATTTGATTTTGATGCTTTAAAAATTATCAAATAACTTTATTAACAAATGTTAGTAAATCAAAAAGTTAGAATATTAATTTTTATTTCTTTAATGCAACTTTGTTCTAGTTGTACTAAAAATGACAATAATCCGCCTGATTTATTTGTGCAAAGTCCATTGTCTAATGAGTCTTTTCAATTGCCTTGCGATATTAAAGTTTCTGGATATGTCACGGACAATGAAAAGGTAGATAGAGTAGAGGTAAATCTTGTTTCTGAAAATTCTGCTACTATTGTCCAAGGGTTTGATCTTGATGCGGACAGTTCTTATTTTGAATATGATCTTTCTTTTATAGTAGATGATTTATTGCTTTTAAGTGGAAATTATTTTATAAATATTAAAGCTTATGACGAGTTTGGAAATTTCACATCAAAATATATTACTCTTTATTTAAATGAAATCCCCAAAACTCTGGAATCATTAATTTATATAACCAGTAATACCAACCAAACTTTTATATATCAGCAAGACTCGGTAGGGAATTCGCAATTGGTTAAACAATTACAAGGAAATCATTTGCTATCCATAGGGAATTCAAGATCTCAACACCTTTTTGTAGGAACTGATCAAAATGGTGATTTCTTTGATTTGAATAATTTCACCAAACTATGGAATGTTCCAGTAGTATCTTCAAATTATCCATTATTTATTGATGGTTCTAAGTCAGAGGACGGTAATCAATCCCACTTAGTTTTAGCAGATGGCAGAATAAACTCTTACAATAAGAATGGAAATATAATCAATACCATTTATTCGAATCCTCAAGAATGGTTTGGTAAATTTAATTTTCAAGAGAATATTGTCGTAGTTGAAAGTTCTTCAAGTTTTTTAGATAGAGACTTGGTAGTTTATTTTAGACAATCTGGAATTGAAAAGCAAAGAGTAGAAATAAATGGTGAAATAGTTAAAATTGTTTCTGTTTCAAATAATGAGTATGCTATATTTTCACAGTTTTTAGATGAATCTCGAATAAGTATTTACTATGAAAATTTGAATCAAATTTATACAGATTTAGAGCTTCCAAACTCCATAATTTACGATGCAATATTATTGGATAATTATTTAATATTCAGTTCTTCTAATGGTCTATTCAAATATGATTTTAACTTAAATACGCTAAATTCAATTAGTTCAAATATAAAGCCTAGTAAAATAATTCTTAGCGAAATGGATAGTTTTGTTTATTTAACTGTGGGAACTGAACTATGGACCTATAGTGGAAATGGAGATCTAAATTATCTGTCTAATTATGGGGATTCGATAAGAAACTTTATACCTGTTTATAATAAGTAGTTAATTGCCCATATTACTGAACTTTTCAGTTCGTAATTCAATTCTTTGTTCAGAACTCAATTTTTCAAGATCTTCGATATTTTTTTTGATTTCAATTTTCAATTTTTTGAACATTTTTTCTGGTTCTGCGTGTGCTCCTCCTACAGGTTCTTTTATTATCCCATCAATTAATTTATTTTTGAGCATGTCTTTTCCCGTAAGTTTTAGTGCGCTCGCAGCATTTTCTTTGTAATCCCAACTTCTCCAAAGGATAGAAGAACAAGATTCTGGTGAAATAACTGAATACCAGGTATTTTCCAGCATTATAACTTTGTCTCCAATACCAATTCCTAGTGCACCTCCAGATGCTCCTTCTCCAATAATTATACATATTACAGGCACTTTGAGAAGCATCATTTCATATAAATTTCTAGCTATTGCTTCCCCTTGTCCTCTTTCCTCCGCTTCAAGGCCTGGATAAGCTCCAGGTGTATCGATAAGAGTAACTACAGGCTTGTTAAATTTTTCGGCTAATTTCATCAATCTTAATGCTTTTCTGTACCCCTCGGGATTAGCCATTCCAAAATTTCTATATTTTCTTTGTTTTGTATTTCTTCCTTTTTGTTGTCCTATGATCATGTAGGTTTTTCCATCAATCTCTCCAAATCCTCCAACCATGGCTTTGTCATCTTTTACGTTTCTATCTCCATGCAGTTCTAGAAAATTGCCGTTAGTGATAGCGTTTATATAATCTAAAGTATACGGTCTGTCGGGATGTCTACTTAACTGTACTTTTTGCCAAGGATTTAAATCTTCAAAAATTTTCTTTGTAGTTATGGATAATTTAATCTCTAATTCTTTTAAAGTAGAATTAATATCTACTTGACCTTTGTCTCCAATTTCAATAGTTTGAGCTATTTGATTATTAATTTCTTCAATTGGCTTTTCGAAGTCTAGATAAGAACGTTCCATCTTTTAGTAGTTTATAGTATGAAATTAATAATATTATATGTTATACCATATAGATTTAAGTATATTTCATTAAATAATGACCTTAAGTATTTTATTTATCTAACTATTTTAAAATATAACAAGGTAATATTTTTGTTTCCACCAAAAATCTTTTATTTTTGCGAGCCTTAAATTTTAAAAAATGAGTAAAAGAACTTTTCAGCCTTCCAATAGAAAAAGAAAAAACAAACACGGTTTTAGATCTAGAATGGCTACTAAAAATGGTAGGAAAATTTTGAATGCTCGTAGAAGAAAAGGCAGGAAAAAAGTTTCTGTTTCTGATGAAGCTAGACCAAAAAGATAGGTCTGCTCTCAATTAATTTATCAAGGCACCCAGTTTTGACTTGTCAGTATAAGCGCTTCTTGAACTGATATTCTCTCTCCGTAATTATAGGCTGTTACAAACGGCCCTGGAAAATTATAATTTTTCAATTCATTTCTAGAATCTCTAGCATCACTATATTTAGAATTAGTACCTACTGTATATTTTATCCAGCCATTATGGGT
>JADHMB010000026.1 GCA_016780365.1 Flavobacteriales bacterium | reverse complement strand
ATACCCCTGGAGAACTGAACCAAATGAATTTCTTGTGTTTTTGAATTAATTCTTTTTCTAAAGGTTTATTTTTTTTAATCCAATTATGATTTTGAAAATACTTTCTTACATAATTTATATTGCAACTTACCAAGCCAATTAATCTTCCAATCACAAGTCCAGTAAAATTAAAACTCAATAAGCCAGTAACTATTTGGGCTATACTACCTAAAGTACTATGAATAACTCTGGAAGTTGTTATGGTGAGAAAGTTTTTTGATCTAGTGAAAAATTGTCTTGAAATTTGAATTATTCCATTAGAAAAAATAGCCAATGGCATTAGAATTATCAAAAGCCACTCGTATTGAAAAACTTTTATTTCATTAATAAAATAGAATGTAAAAACAACTCCTCCAATTATAGAAACAATTACAGCGTATTTTAAACAAATTCTTAATAAAGAGAGCGCTCTATTGTCTTCTCTCTCTAGAATAAGCCCACTTTCAAGTCTAAGAGCAGCTACACTGCTAAAAACTGCAGCAAATTCGAAGAACAATCTAAATGGTGCATATTCCTCTGGGCTGTAAAAGTATCGCTGTAAAATAATTATAGCACTAAAGTTGATGATCTGAGCAATTGTAGTACCAGAAAATATTGTTAAAACATTTTTTAAAAATTGATTTTTTTCTGATTTGTTCAAGTTGCTAAATATTTTTTATTGAACCATTGGAAGAAAAAGATAGTATTAAAAAAAGCAAAGAAAATAACTCCGCTCTGCGTTTCAAGAACAGATTCTGTCATAAAGTTTAAAATCATAATGGCTAAAAATAACGCGTATATAAAATCTTTTTGTTTTAAAGAAGCATACAACATACCAAAAGTAAAAAATGCTAATATTAAAAAACCAAAAATACCATGGTCTAGTAAAACTTGTAGATATTGATTATGAGAGTTGTAATTTTTCTTATACATATAATCGTAACCATCCTTTTTATATTGTTCTTGAAGTACTTTCTTACTCAATCCTGTACCATATCCAGTTATCCATTTTTCTTTAACTAGTTTTAAGGAAGTAGACCATGTTTTTTTTCTCACCAATGTTGAAGATCTTACTTTTTTCTTTTCATCTTTCTCAAAGGTATTGGTAATAATCTCCCTGAATCGATTTTGAATAGTTTCATTCTTGTAAATCACTGTGGAGAATGGAATAATGAGAACTAGAAAATATATAAGTGTTTTTTTACTGATTTTTTTGCTATAAAAGATGCAAGAAATAAAAAATAGATGCACTAATATGTTGGTTATCCAACCTGTCCTGGAAGACGCAATTAGTATAAAAAAAGATAGGAAACTTATTATTATAAAGCTAGAGTTTTGGGGAAGTTTTAAATCTTTAATAGTTTTTAAATTATTTAAATAAATTAATCCAATAACAAAATTTAAGTACATAGTGAAATATCCAGGATGATGAAATAAGGATATTGAAGTGTATTTGATGGCATTTAGATCATTTAATAAAAAGTAGGATACCGTAACTTTAATAACACAAATTAAGGTAGCTGTTAAAGAGCCGTAGATAAAAAATTTTAGAATTCCTACCAAATTAATTTTGTTGGACTGATAACCAATTAAAATTAGAATGGGGAGTATAAATAATGTAATTTTTGTAATAAGATTTCCTAAATATTCATCGATTTTATTTAACAATAACAGTTGAATAAATGGAAGTAACCACAAACTTACAATACTTAACTTAATCCAGTTTTTTTTGACTTTAAGTTGGCTATAGTCCCCATAAATTAAACATGCAATAGAAAAGATAACCATAAGAAAACGAACTGTGGTTTTTTCTAGTGGAAGAAGAAAAGGAATCAATAGTAAAAGAAAGTTTAAAACTCTTATTTTATTGAAATATTTCACAATTGAATTTGTCATTAAATAAATTGAGTTTTTCTAGTTAGCAACCAAGTGTTTTATAAATATTAATAAGTTTAAATTCCTCATTTTTCCAGTTGTATTTTTCTTTTACAAGACATCTTCCATTATGTCCCATTTCTTTTGCTTTTTCTGGATTTGTTAAAATAAATTCTATTGCTTTAGCAATCTCATTGGGGTTTTCGGGATCAACACATATTCCACAATTATTTTCATCTATTATATCCTTATATAGTTTGAAATTAGATGTGATTACAGGAAGACCAATGGCCATATATTCAAAAATTTTGGTAGAATACGATTGAGTATAGTTGCTTATTGGCTTAAGAATACTCAAGCCTATTTTTGAATTTTGGGAATATTTCAATCCTTCGATCAAGGGCAAAGTTCCATAAAGTTTAAAGTTTGCTTTTATTTCTTTAAGTTGCTCATTGTCAATTAAAGTTTTCGCAAATGGACCGATAAAATGTGCGAAAATATCCGGTATTTTCAGTTTTAAAATTTTCAATGACTGTATTAAAACATCAAATCCTCTATTATTGGATATTCCACCAATGTAGAATATTTCATTTTTTGTTCTATTCTCAGAATAAAATTTTTTCAAATGATCTATTTTAGGCATGTTTAGAACAGTAACTAAATTTTTATTCAAAGACGAATAATATTTTTTGTAGGAATGCTCAGCAATTATTAGAGCATCAAATTTCATTAGTTTTTTTATTTCATAAAGTCTATAAATTTTAGAAATTATTTTTCTTAGAATTTTTGGAATATATTCTTTACTTAAGATTTGTAATGCAATATTTTCATGAATATCAAATATTACTTTCTTACCTACTTTTTTTAATTTTAACCCTGTTCTAATTAGTTCTGGATCATGGAAATGATAAATATCGCAATTTAGTTCTAATGCTTTTTTATATACATCATTAGTCGTTCTAAATATTCTTCTAAATCTATTTTTTTGTTTTCCCACATCAAAAATTGAAATATCATCTTTGATTTCATTTCCAAGACCATCTGCTATTACCAAGCTTACCAACCTATTATCACTTGCCAACGACTGGCATTGCTTATAAAAGATTCTTGTGTCAAATCTATGGTGAGCAGAACTTAAATGACAAACTTTAATCATGTTTTTGGCTTTAGTTCTTTAAAGTGAAAAATAGAAATTGCATACAGAGCAAAAAGCACTCTTAAATCCACAATTGAAGAGGACTTCATCGCATTCAAAAACAGAATAATCACTGCTAAAAGTGCAAAGTTTGTTAAAAAACTTTTAAATATTTTAATATTTGTCAATACTAACCCCAGCATTATTAGTAGTCCAATTATCCCAAGCTCAAAGAAAATTTCTAAAATAATGTTGTGTGGATAAAGTCTTTTGTCTTCATTACTAAACTCATTAGAAAAACTTCCTAAGCCATAACCTATGAGTACAGATTTTGAACTTTTAAAAATATTTTCCTTTGAAAAAATAAAATATTCTAATCTTTTATTAAAAGAATAATTGTTGTCTTTAGTAGAAAGTTGGTGGTTGTTTTCTTCAAAATCAATTTCGGTATTTGAGGATAAAACTTCAAACCTATAAACGGTTCTTTTTATTATTTCTTTGTAATTACTAGAGGTTAAATAAAATGCTCCGTTTATAAACAGAATTACTAAAACAGATTTTATTAATTGTAATAGTATTTCTCTGTCAATTTTTTTAGTTATTACAAGATAAATACTTAAAAGAGTAAGAGAAAACAATGCCATTATTATAGGGAATCTCCCAGCAAATAAAAGAATTAGATTAATGGATACTAGTAAAAGATAGATTATTCTTTTATGATTTTTAAGATGAAAAGCTAAAAAAATATTTGCCGCAAAAAACTGTCCTAAAGTAAGATACCACCCTTGGATATATACTTCATTGAAGTAAGCATGGAAAGGAAAGTTTTTTGAAAGTGAGTTGGGGTTGATGATGAAAAAAAACAAACTAAAAAAGAAAAGAAAAAAGGAAAAATACAACGTAAATTTCTTAACATTTATTTTATTAATAATAAGCACCGAATAAAAGGCTAAAAAGTTGGTTCCTAAAGCTATAAGCTTATACCAAACATAATTTTCAGAGGAGGTGTAAAAGGTAGAAAGAGAGCACCAAATGAAAAATAAAATTAAAAATACATGTTTTGTGAATTCATTTTTAAGTCTTTGAATAGAATACTCTTTTTTCACCAAAACCATAGTAACTAATAGTCCTCCAAAAATTAATGTGAATGGAATTGAAGTAGAATTGTCTCCAGAAAATGAGAAAAATAAACTTTTAAACATTCCTGATAAAAGAAACAAAACTAGAAATAGTTCGATATCTATTTTTCTTAAAAAATTAACCACTTATTTAGTATAAGATTTAGTCTCTATAACTAATTTAAGTATTCTTAAGACATATAATTTTACCAAAATAAGATGTTACAAACATCTCATTAATGAAATTTATAAAATAGATTTTTTGAAATTTTGAATTTAAGAATTGGTTTTAAAGTAATTCCAATACCATTCTATAGCAGAATTCAACCCTTGTTTTAAATTATGAGTAGGCTGATAGTTCAATAATTTTTGTGCTTTTTCAATGGATGCTAAAGAATGTTTTACATCTCCAATTCTTTCAGGACCATTTTTAATTTCAATATTTTTTATTTCAGAATCAAATTCAGAAAGTAAGTCTCTTAAATTTTCAACCAATTCTTTTAAAAATGATTGGTCTCCACAAGCTACATTGTATACTTGATTTAATGCATCTGGATTTTTGGTAGTAGCAGCCAATTCATTCGCTTGAATAACATTGTCTATATAAGTAAAATCTCTACTTTGTGACCCATCTCCATGAATTACAGGTTCCTGATGATTAATAAATGCTTTGATAAATTTTGGTATTGCTGCTGCATATGCACCATCTGGATCTTGTTTTCTTCCAAATACGTTAAAGTATCTCAATCCAATAAGTTCTAATCCGTATAGATTAGAGAATACTCCAGCATAAAGTTCATTTACATATTTAGTTACTGCATAAGGAGATAAAGGCGAACCAATTTCATTTTCGATCTTTGGAAGTTTTTTTGAATCTCCATAGGTCGATGAACTTGCGGCATAAACAACTCTTGAAATATTTTCTTTTTTTGCTGCCCATAAAATATTTATAAAACCGTTGATATTAATATCGTTGGTTTTTAATGGGTTCTCAATAGACCTTGGTACGGAACCTAAAGCTGCTTGGTGTAGAATTACATCAATATTATTACATGCTTCCATACAATTTTCTAAATTGGTAATATCCCCCTCTATCATTTTAAAGTTTGGATTGCCTAGAAAATTTTCTACATTTTCTTTTTTCCCAGTGATGAAATTATCTAAACAAGTAACCTTATTGTTTTTATTCAATAAGTATTCTATAATATTACTTCCAATAAATCCTGCTCCTCCTGTTACAAGTACTTTTTTATTTTCTAACGACATAAATTATTTCTATTAATCTTCTAATTCATTTCTAAGATTGATAATTTCTTTGCTTAGTTTTTCAATTTCTACTGAATTATTTTTAGTAACCGAGTCATTGGCATATTCTAAGGCTGTCATGGCCAATAAATCTTGCATATCATTTACTGCATAATTCTCTTTTAAATTTTTAATATTATTTTCAATTTCAGAAACAGATTTTCTTATTTTCTCTTCATCTTCTCTGTTAATTGTCAATGGATAGGTTCTTCCTCCAATTACTACCTTAATAGAAAGTTCGCTCATGTTTTATTTATTTAGTAGTGCAATACATTTGTCAATTTCTCTAACCATTTCATTAATCATTAACTTCACGTCTTTGGTAGATCCAACCTCGTTTCCATCAATTTGACTGGCCAATTTCAGCATTTTCACATTTTCATTTAAATCAGAAATTTTATTTTTAAGATGGGTTATCTCTTCTCCTGCAGAAAGAATATCTTGATTCAATTTATTATTCTCTTGAATTTTTGAATTTAATTTTTCTTTTAAACTTTTTATGAAACTTCGGATTTCATTTAATGCAGATATTTCTTTTTCCATTGGACCAAACCATTTATACAAAGTTAGTAGCTAAACTGAATTATTCAAATTTAAAATTAATTGTGAATAAAAAACTAATTTTGTAACACCATGTTTATTTAATTATGACAAGATTTGTCTAATGAATTTCTTAATTAGATTTTTATTTTTATTTACTGTTTTTTTTTCGCTTTTATCCATTATTTCTCAAGAAAAAAACAAGTATAATTTCAGACCTCCAATAGGTATTCCAATTCTACTTTCTGGAAACTTTGGAGAATTGAGATCTAACCATTTTCATACTGGTTTAGATATTAAAACCAATGGAAGAATTAATTATAGAATTTACTCTATTGATACTGGTTTTGTGTCTAGAATTAATGTTTCTAAGAGGGGGTATGGCAAAGCGATATATGTAGCTCATCCAAATGGTTTTACAAGTGTTTATGCTCATTTAGATCATTTTCCAGAAAAAATAGAAAAGATTTTAAGAAAACGCCAATACGAACTTCAAACAGAAACTTTAACTTATTATTTAGATTCTTTAGATATAACAGTTTCCAAAGGTGAAATTATTGCATATTCCGGCAATACAGGTGGATCTTCAGGACCTCACTTACATTTCGAAATTAGAGAAACTAAGTCTGAACATCCTATTAACCCAGAGTTATTTAATTTTGATATTGCAGACAACAAGCCTCCAGTAATTAATAAATTGAAACTTTATTCATTTTTTAACTCTAATGGTTTAGATAGTTATTCTTCAAAAGATTTTCTAACTATTAAAAAAAACCAGAATTACCATTTGAAATACGATAGCATCATTTACCTAGACGGATTAAGTGGATTTGGCTTAAAATCATCAGATTATTACAATAATAGTTCCAACAGATGTGGTGTATACTCTATAAATATGTATGTAGATAAACAACTTAAATACCAACTAAAATTTGATGAAATTGATTTCGAAACTAATAGACAAACAAATATTCACAAAGACTATAACGCCTACGAAAAGCAAAGAGAGAAAATCCATAAAATGTATATTCATCCTAACAACGAGTTACAGATTTACAAAAAGAATATTGGCAATGGGTTGATGTGCTTTCAAGATACGTTGATTCATGAAATTCAAATCGTTGTTGGAGATATTAAAAACAATATTTCTAAATTAAAATTCTATGTCAAAAATAAATCACTTAGTAATTGTCAAAATGATTTTTCATTTCAGCAAAAACAACCAACTAATGTTTACTCTTCGGATAGTACGATGTTGGTGGTGATGGATACCAATACACTTTATGATAACTTTCCAATCTATCCAATCAAAAAACAAGGTATATATACTTTTAACAATCCCAATGTCCCCCTAAAAAGGAAGTTTATTTTATCTATCAAGTTGTCTAAAAATGCACCATCAAATAGAGATAAATTATTTATTGGAGAATTGACAAAAAACGGGAATATTATTAATAAAAATGCAGATATTTCAAAGGATTGGATTTCGGCAGAAGTCAATAAGTTTGGAAGGTATAAAATATTTACAGATACAATTCCTCCAAAAATCAATCACGTAGGAAATAACTTTCAAAAAAATATAAATCAAGAACTTGTTTTTAAAATAATAGAATTAAAAAGTGGTGTTGATCAATACAATGTTTTTATTGACAATAAATGGGTTCTTTCCAATTTTAGCCCTAAGAGCAATAGACTAAAAGTTAGTTTGGATAAATATACCAATGTTTTACCTGGAAATCATAGCTGTAGAGTCGAGGTTTCAGATGAAAGAAAAAATAAAACAGTTTTAGAATTTGATTTCAAAGTAAATTAAATATTAACATTCTTTAAATTGTTTTTAAATTTTACCTTATTAACACTTAAAATGTTTTTCTTTATTGTAAATGTCTAAAAAGAAACAAAAGAAAATATTTGTTCTAGATACGTCTGTAATCTTACATGATCACCATTCTTTAAATTGTTTTGAAGAAAACGATATAGCTATTCCAATTACTGTTTTAGAAGAATTAGACAACTTTAAAAGAGGAAATGATACCAAAAACTTTGAGGCAAGAGCATTTATAAGAGTATTAGACAGATTAAGCAAGGATTTCACACTTCAAGAATGGGTGCCTATCAATGGAATAGAAAGCGGCAAGTTTAAAATAATCATGGAAGATGAAAGTCTTACTACTAATGCTGTCAACATTTTTGGAAATAAAAATGACCATAAGATTTTAAATGCTGCTTTAAGTCTTAAAATTTCAAATAAAAAATCTAAGATAATTCTAGTCTCCAAAGACATTAATTTACGTCTTAAAGCAAAAGCATTGAACATTACCGCTGAGGACTTTGAAACTGGTAAAATTGATAGGGATAGTACCCTTTACAACGGCAAACAACTAATTGATGAAATAGATTCTAATTACATAAATAAGCTTTATAAAGATGGTTTAACACAAGATTTGAGTGTATTGAAAAATAGAATTATTTCCAATGGCTTTTATATTATGAAAAACGGTAAAAGTTCTGTTTTAGGCTATTACAATCCACATGAAAAGCATGTAGAAAGAGTAGAAAAACAGTACGCTTATGGAATAAAACCCAAGAATGCAGAACAAACTTTTGCACTTCATGCTCTATTAAATCCCGATATTAAACTTGTTTCTCTACAAGGAGTTGCTGGAACAGGAAAAACTCTTTTGGCTTTGGCTAGTGCTTTAGAACAACATAATTTATACCAACAAATTGTTTTGGCTAGACCAATTGTTCCATTGAGTAATAAAGATATTGGTTATCTCCCTGGAAATGCAGATGATAAAATTAACCCTTACATGCAGCCACTTTTTGACAATCTAAAATTCATTAAAAATCAATTTGGAAGTAAAGAGAAAAAGTTTAAAAAAATTGAAGAAATGCAAGAGCAAGGAAAATTAACAATTTCTGCACTCGCATTTATAAGAGGAAGAAGCTTATCTAACGTAATTTTCATTATTGATGAAGCTCAAAATCTAACTCCTCATGAGGTGAAAACTATTATTACTAGGGCAGGAGAAAATACTAAAATTATTTTCACTGGTGATGTTTTTCAAATTGATACTCCTTATTTAGACGAGCAGAGTAATGGACTTTCATATCTTATAGATCGGCTCAAAGGAGATGATCTTTTTGCCCATATTACTTTAGAAAAAGGGGAAAGATCCGAATTAGCTAATCTAGCAAATGATTTATTGTAGGTGATTAATTATAAAACTGCACGAAAATTTGGATCTCTAGAGTTGTTGGCAAAACAAGTTGTGGAGGGCTTTATTACTGGCTTACATCAAAGTCCATTTCATGGTTTCTCGGTAGAATTTGCCGAGCACAGATTATATAATAGTGGAGAATCGGTCAAACATTTAGACTGGAAATTATTAGCAAGAACAGATAAGCTATTTATTAAAAGATATGAAGAGGAAACGAATTTAAGATGTCATATTCTTATAGATTCTTCTTCTTCAATGATGTTTCCAGTAGATCAGCCATACAATAAATTTACTTTTTCTGTAGATGCTGCAGCAGCTCTTATTTTTTTAATGAGAAAACAAAGAGATGCATTTGGATTATCTATTTTTAGTGATTCATTAGACTTTTATTCACCTGCAAAATCATCTTTAACACATCAACGTTTTTTACTTTCTAATCTTGAAAGAATTTTAAAGAACGAGAAAAAAAGTTTTAAAAATAAAAAAACAAATATTGCTAAAATGCTAAATGCTTTAGCATCTAAAATTCATAAACGTTCATTGGTTTTTATATTTTCAGATTTTATGGCAATTGACAATCCTGAAGATTTTGCCAATTCCATCAAACATTTAAGACATCATTTACACGAAATTGTAGTTTTTGATGTTTCTCACCACAATCTTGAAAATCAATTAAATTTAAAAAACAAATATTACAATGTCGTCGATGTTGAAACAGGTGACTCTATTAAAATGCATCCAAAGCAAATTAAAGAAAAGTATATAACGGAAAGAAATTCTATGAAAAGTAAGATTCACAACTTGCTAAAACAACAAAAAGTAGACTTAATTAGCGCCGATATTGAAATAGGTTTTGATCAAATTTTACTCGAATATTTGTTGAAGAGAAAAAAAATATATTAAAAATCTATTTAATTGCTTGTTACTACAGACAAAAAAATTAAATTTACCGTCCATTTGGACCGGTAGTTCAGTTGGTTAGAATACCTGCCTGTCACGCAGGGGGTCGCGGGTTCGAGTCCCGTCCGGTCCGCATTAGCTCTCCATATTTATGGGGAGCTTTTTTTTATTTTTAACTTTAAAGTTCAAACTTTTAAAATTTGAATTTATATTTATCCTTAAAACTATAATATGAGTGAATCAGTACCAACCTTTGACCTCCCCCAAAACACTTCATCGAATTTTAACGAAAGACCTGTTTTACTAAAGGTTTTATGTATTTTAAGCTGGATAGGCTCTGGAATACAAATAATTGTTTCTACTCTTTACTCTCTATTTATTAATGAAACTGTTAAGCAAGAAATGTTTAGTCTTCTCCCTAATCAAGAAATGATAGATATGTACAAAGATATTTTTAATTTAATGGACAAAACTTCCATTTGGTATCTAATACTATATTTAGGGAATGTTGCCTTTGTTTATATGATGTGGAATTTTAAAAAAATGGGGTTTTATGGCTACTGCTTAATTCAAGCACTTATTTTATTGGTTCCTTACAGTGTCAATCCATTTGATTTTAATCAATTATTAATTTCTGCCATATTTCCAATAATTTTCATCGTTCTATATGGTATGAATTTAAAGCATTTAAGAAACTAGTCTTTGGTCCCTAGAAAAGTGTAAGAAATAATATTGGACCCCATTTGAAGTGCTTTAGTTCTAGTTTCTTCAGAGTCCTTATGAACGTCTGAATCTTCCCAACCGTCGCTTAAATCACATTCATAGTCGTAAAAACATACCAATCTTCCTTCATATATAATTCCAAATCCTGAAGAAGGCTTTTCGTCATGTTGGTGAATTTTAGGCAATCCTTCATTAAAGTCAAATTTTTGATGGTATATGGCATGCGAATAGGGCAGTTCCACAAAATCTAATTCGGGAAATATTTTTTTAATTTCTTTTCTAATAAAAGGATCCAATCCGTAATTGTCCGAGATATGTAAAAACCCACCTGCAATTAAATAATTTCTTAAGTTGTTGATCTCTTGCTGATTCAATACAATATTTCCATGACCTGTTAAGTGAACAAATGGATAATTGAACAGCAAATTACTTCCAATTTCTACTTCATCGTAGATAGGATTAATGTTAGTCCCTATTTCTTTATTGGAAAATTCAATTAGATTAGTCAATGCTGTTGGATTAGCATACCAATCTCCCCCACCATTATATTTTAACAATCCAATTTTATATGTGTAGGATTGGCCAAAGCCAGTAAAAGTGTGTATAACAAGAATTAAAAAAAAAATAAATCTCATAGATTCCAATATAATTCCTTATTTAAAATCATCAAATAAGAATTTATAATCCATATTGTATTCAATTTTAGAAAAATCATTTTCTTCATAAAATAACGGCTTTCCATACTCCATCATTTTCTTTGATTTTGCAGCATCTTTTTCTTTGTAATACTTAGCATATTCCATTATCGCATATCTCAAAAATAATTGTTGAGATTCGGACATATATTTAAGACTGAATTTATTTTTTTCATATTCTTCCAATTTTGGAATACACAGTTTTAAATATTCTTTAGCATTGGTTTTATTTTTTGTAATTGTACAAAGTATCGAATAGAGTAATTTTGCTCCAATATCATCAGGATCAATATCACAAGTCTTTTTAGTTAGCCCTACAGCTTTGGAGTAAGTCTTGTTTGTTGCTTCATGTAAGTAATTTTCTAGTTCTTCAATTATATTTATTTTAAAGTCGTTTAAAAATTCTTCAGCATCTTCTTTAAATAGATATTCTTTGTCTTTTTTTCGATATTTCGCAGCATAGGACAAAGCTGTATTTCTAGCTTTAGGAAATTCTTCTGTGTATTTATGATCTTGGCTCATTTCATAACTAGCTTTTGATGCAAATAAATAGGGAAGAGGATCTTTTTTAGTTTTATCTTTAACGGTGTATTTTAAAGATTTATTGAAACAATTTTTATAGTCTTCGTTAACATACAATACCAATAAATTTTCATAGGTATTCTCAGTCTGAGAAATTAGATTATTGCTCAATAGATTAACCATTAAATATAAAATGGTTACTAGTATAAGTTTTGATTTATTTATCATATAATAAGACTTATCAATTTCCATGCCTAAATTTTAGAGTTCTTTATACAGTTTTTTGCATTAAAAGTTTCGTATATCTTCTATAAATAATTTAAAGTTGATAATTTTGTATTATGAACTGGATTGGAAATAGAGTGTCTTATGAAGACCATAAAGATTTTTTTACTATGATAATCTCCTCTAAGACTGACCACTGGAAGATAATGGTTATGCTTATCTGGCTCTTTATTTGGTTGTCTTGTGGACTAGTAATATTTTATTTTTTATTTTTCACGAAAGAACTTCAAAACCAAAAGATTTATTTCTATACTTTTTTAGTTTTTTGGACCTATTTTCTATATAAAGTAGTAAGAGTATTGATTTGGAAACGATTTGGAATTGAATTTATCAGAATTGATGAAGATAAATTTTCTGTCAAAAAATCACTTTGGGGATATGGAAGAGCAAAAGAATTTATTACCAGTAATATTAAAAAAATAAAATTGGCTCCATTGGATGAAAAATCTTTTTCCAAAGTTTTTAACGATTCTTTTTGGATAGTAGGTCAAGGGACAATTATTATTAATGCGCTTGACAAGGAATACAATTTTGGATCTCAAATTTCCAAAGACGATGGTAAGAAAATAGTCAAGATATTGAACTCCAAAATCAATAAATTAAAATCAGCTAGTTAATTCAAAAGCTACAGTTTTAATTCTTTTGGTTTTTTGATTGTCAATAATTTCTTCTAATACCATTGATTTTGCTGTTTCGCTTTGCATTACCTTTTCTACTGTGTTAATTTCACCTATAGGAATATTTTTTTCAAAACATTTTTCAATTAAATCATCTGACAATATTTCCTTGGTTTTGGTATTTATAATTTCAATGAGAAGTTTTCGACCTTCAATACGTTGTTGATTGGTTTTAAATCTATCTCTCCATTTACTTTCCATACGAATAATCTTTGAAAACACTTCATATTGATGATCTGTTCCAATTGCTAAAATTAATTTCTTTCCGTCTAAAGTGGTTGCCACTTCACCATAAGGTGCAATATTTGGATGTAGGGTGCCCAAAGGTTTTGCTTGGTGCCTAGCCATTAAGAAATTAGAAGATTGGTTCATGAGCGATGCAATTGCAGTTTCTTCAAGTGTTGTAGAGACTTTGTAAGCTCTTTTTTCCTTTGACTGTAATAGCATTGCAGTTAATATTCCTTCTTTGATTTGATGTGCAGCAAGAACATCAATTAATGCAACTGGCATTTTTGCAAATTCTTTTTCATTTCCAGTCATGTTTATAAAACCTGTTTCTGCCTGAAGCACTATATCAAAAGCAACTCTTTTAGAATTGGTTTTAAATCCTCCAATATGTGCATATATAATATTAGAATTTATTTTTTTACAATCTTCAAAACCCAAACCAAATTTAGCAGCATCTTCCCCTTTGAAATTAGTAATAATTATATCACAATTTTTTATTAAAATTTCTAGTTCTGTTCTATCTTTTTGGTTATTGAAATCTAAAAAAACATAGTTTTTATTATAATTAACTGAGCAGAAATAAGCAGATAAGTCACTTTTTTTTTCATTTGGAAGTTTCCATTTTCTCGTCACATCCCCATTAGTTGTTTTATTCTCTACTTTAACAACTTGTGCTCCAAGTTCAGAAAAAAACATTCCTACTGCAGGACCAGCTAACACACTTGATAATTCTAATACTTTTAAGTTCTTAAACATATTTGTTTTAATTAATGACTGTAATATAATTTCCTTTTAGCATATTTATTAATAAATTTCATTCTTTTAATGGCAAGTCAGAAAAAATTTGGAACTTTTAGTGGTGTCTTGACTCCTTCTTTACTAACAATATTGGGAGTCATTATGTACATGAGACTTGGTAGTGTTGTAGGTAATTCTTCTAGTGTTCTACAGTTTATTAGTATCATATTTTTTGCTCATTTAATTTCTATAACTACTGGCCTAAGCGTTTCTTCCATTGCAACTGATAAAAAAATTGATAAAGGTGGTATTTATTACATGCTTACAAGAAGTCTTGGTCTTCCAATAGGTGGTGCTATTGGACTAACTATTTTTATTGCCACTGCATTTAGCATTTCACTTTATTTAATTGGTTTTTCAGAGAGTCTAATCCCGGTAATAAACGAAGATTGGGCTATTAACGGAATATCTACCAATAAACTTCGTTTGTTTGGTTCTTTTGCTTTAATTGTAGTTCTTGTAATTGCTTATATAAGTACAAGTTTTGCTCTAAAGATTCAGTATGTCATCTTGGGACTAATTTTGCTCTCATTGGGATCTGTTTTTTTAGGTTCTTCGGAAGGTTTGAAAGTAGGTTCAGATATAATAGAATCTCCAAGTTTCGCTACACTATTTGGAATTTTCTTTCCTGCAGTAACTGGATTTACAGCAGGTGTTGCTATGAGTGGAGATTTAAAAAATCCTAAAATTTCTATTCCATGGGGAACCATGTTGTCAATATCTACAGGTTTAATTATTTACATATTACTTTCTCTTTTTATTTATTACAATATTGATGGACAATTCCTAAGGTCTAATAACAATGTATTAATAGAGTTTGGAGCTATTCCACTTTTAGTTCTTGGAGGTGTTTGGGGCGCTACTTTATCTTCTGCCTTGGGAGGTATCTTAGGAGGACCAAGAATACTACAGGCAATGTCATTGGACAATATAACTCCCAATATATTTGCCAAAGAATCGGGCCTAAATAAAGAACCTAGAAATGCCTTATTTCTAACTTTTATAATAGCTGAAATTGGTATTCTAATTGGAGAGCTGAATGTAATTGCAGAACTCGTTGCTATGTTTTATATGGCAGCTTATTTGTTTATTAATCTATCTTGTTTTTTAGAACAATTGTCTAGCCCTGATTTCAGACCAAAGTTTAAAATTCCCATATGGATTTCACTTTTAGGAGCAATTTCTACCTTGCTTTTAATGATTCAATTGAATCTTGGAGCTACACTGATTGCAGTTTTATTTATGATCATTTTTTGGTTTTGGTTATCTAAAAAAGACTTAGTGCTTGGAACAGGAGATGTATGGTTAAGTGTTTGGAATACTGTAGTGAAAACAGGCTTGAAAAATCTTCAGAAAAAGACAGTTCACAAAAGAAATTGGCAACCTAATATTTTACTCTTTAGTGGAGGAACTGCAAATAGGCCTCATTTAATAGATTTCGGAAAATCAATTATTGGAAGAGCTGGAATGGTATCTAATTTCGATTTGATTGAAACAAAATCTGCAAAAGTTTTATTTCCAAAGTCTCATCAAAATACCAAAGATGATTTGATAATAGACGATTCTATTTTTCATAGGAAGCTATATTGTCAAAATGTGTTTAAAGGAATCGAATCTATAGCTACAACTTATGGATTTTCAGGAATAGATCCAAATACTGTTTTAATGGGCTGGGCTAAGAATACCAAAGATCCAATTTGGTTTAGTGAAATGACTCAGAAACTCAAAGACTTAGATTACAACATACTTTATTTAGATTACGATGAGAAAAGAGGATTTGGAAATTTTAGTTCTATTGATTTATGGTGGAATGGATTTAATAAAGAAAATGAATTATCTCTTCAATTGGTTAAGTTTTTAAGATCTTCAAAAAAATGGAAAAAAGCTGTTCTCAAAATATATTTTGTCAATTCAAAAAACACTAATTCCGAAGAAATTGAAGCTAAAATAAGCTCTATCATTGATAGAAAACGAATGAATGCGGAATTTCAGGTAATCAATAATTATTTAGAGCAGAAAGATATAAATGAATATATAAGAGTTAAAAGTCATAAAACGGATCTTATTTTAATAAAAATACCGGAACTTGAACTAGGGACGGAGAAAAAATTTATTCAATCTTCAAATGATTTATTTGGTGAAATAGGTTCTGCATTATTTCTTGAAGCATCTAATAGTTTTAAAGACGATTATAAAACTGAAATTAGTGCAAAGACTATTAAAAATCCAAAAAACATAGTTCTTAAAGAAAAAATTAGTGGTTCCTTAATTAGAACTTATGACAATAATTTTGACCATCAAACTAGTTCTTGGCACCAACAACTAAAGCAAATAAATCAAACTTTTATTAATGATCTCCAATCCTCAATTGTTAAATTTGAAGAATACTATATTAATGTCTATAACAAATCTAAATTATTAGATGAATTAAAAATACATTTATACAATACCGATAAAGTAAAAAATATTGCAGATGATTTAGAATATAGTACTTTAAAAAACATTGAGAAATATTTTAATCTAATCAATAGTTTTTTATCAAATATTCCTTCAAATATCAACTTTAGGTATTCTTTAGAATTTCTTAAAAATAAAAATTTCTCGCTTAGTGCTTACAGCCAAAAGTTAAAAACTAGTTATTTAAATGGTGGTAAAGATACTTTTGTGATTTTACCAGCTGTTAAATTAATTGATTTCCATCTTAAAAATAACTTCGTACTTCATTTTGATCAACTTTTAAGAATTTTTGGTAGCATTCATATTAGATATATCAATTCTTATAAGGATTTTATTAGACAAGAAAAGAAGAAGGAAATTCTTTCTGTATTAAATGCGATTAATAGAGAGGTTTTCTCTGAATTAAATGAAGAACTAAATTTATTAGTTACCAAGCTCATAAATGCTGTGATAAAAGATGTTGGTGAGAACAATGTCAAGTTGTTAGTAGAAAATAGAGAAGATAATTTTAATCCTAAAACTTATAGGAAAAAATGGAACCAATTGGAGGAATTTCCTTTTGGATTGTCTAAGAACGTATTTGTATTCCATAATTTAAAAGCACTGTACTGTTGCTCTACCATAATTGAAGATTTGGCAACTAAACAAATAAATGAGCTATCCATTATTCTTAATAAAAATACTTTTATTCAAATTGAAGAATTACTCAATATTTCCGCTAAAAAATCAGCACTAAAAAAACAAATAGATATCAATAATTGGATTGATAAATTAGAAAGAACTTTCGGAAGCATTATAAGATCCTTAGAGCCTAATAATTGGATGATTAGTAACGAGGATATTTTTGAGAAAATACCATCTGAAATTAATTTATATTCTCCACAAGACATAGATAATTTCCCTTCCAAACAAAATGATTTAATTGAAAAACAATTCAATTTGCAAAGTAGTTTACAGTTCTTGTATAGTGAAAATATTATATTCCCTATTAGCAATGCATCAAAGGATTATAAAGATTGGTTAACAGAAGAATTCGAAGAATTAACTAGTTCTTTTAAACTTGTAGTATTTACCATGGACAATCAAAAAAGTTCAGAACTATTAAAAGATGCTAATAAAAAATTGACTTTAAAAATTAAAGAATTTAAAAAGACTTCTATCTTTAAAAAGGAGAGGTTGAACTCCTATTTTGAGGATTTGAAAATAAGTACTAGAAAATTTTCTGATTACCATTTCCTATTATCTAACGAATCTAAAAAGTATGTGGAATCAAGTTCTTCCTCTTCCAAATCAGGATTGGTTAATATTCAAAATTTTATTTCCGAAAAATTCTTGTCTTTTGTTGACTTGGTTTCTATTGAAGAGCCAGCAAAAGAAATACGTTCACAGTCTGATAAAATTAAAATAATTAGAAATTTTGTCCAAGACTGTAATCCTTCGAAAACTCAACTAGACGATCTGCCAAAATTATATCTTCAGTTATTTACTAAAGGTTCAAAACCCAACAGCTTTTTTTCTGAATTTATAGAAAACAAGATTTACAATATCAAAAAATCTCTTGCTTCAAAATCTATAAAAAGTCAAAACGTTATTGTGGTTTCTGGAGAATCTAAATCAGGAAAAACATATATTCTTAACAACCTTATAGAATCCTTGAATAAAAAGAATTGTTTTGCGGTTGATCCTCCCAATAATATTTCAAATAGATCTGTCGAAAAGCAATTACCAAAGCTGTTGCATAGGGTAAATGATGACTCTTCCAAAATAATTAATTTGGAGGAACTAGATAGTGGATCTATTGTTTTCTTAAATGATTTTGATTTATGGTGGAGAAAAAATACCAATGGATACAATGCAATTAACAAATGGTTGGATATTTTTAAACACTACCAAAATAAATTAGTGTTTATTATTGAAATAAATAAAAACTTCCTCCAACATCTAAAAATTAATTCTGAGATTGACAACCATGTTTCAAAATATATTTCTACCGTTGATTTCTCTAAAAAACAATTGGAAAGTATTGTGAAATATAAAAACAGTCTTGCAGGAATAGACATTTATAGCAAGGGCAATAAAATCAACTTTTCAAAGTCTTTAAGATCTGCATTGAATTTTAATAAAATTAATACAATTACCAATGGTAATATAGGTTGGTTTAATAATTTTTGGATAGCTTCAATCGTTAAAAATGAAACCAATAGTTTTGAATTTTCTAATGACTTTAAAACCACCTTTCCAGATGTTTTAAATAATGTAGAAATTATAGTTTTGCTCCAAATTTTTCTTCACAAAAAAATAGATTTAAAATATCTTAAAGAATATTTTTCTTCATGGGATGAGGCATTAATAGCTGAATATATATCTTTTTTTAAAGCTGAGAATATTCTCTCTTCTGAAGGCAGCCATGTAGAGATTAGTCAATACGTTCTACCGTATTTACATTTGTATTTTAGTAATAAAAATTTAATTGCCCATTGACAGTATTGCCTTACATATTTAATTTTATTTTTCAGCTATTAATTCTGTTGGGGTCAATTATTCTGCTAAGAAGATTTTTGACATTTTCATTAAAAAGTAAGCCGTCCTATAAAAAGTATATTTTTTTTTACGATGTCCTTGTTTACCTCATTTGGATCTTATTTATCTTTTTAAAAGTTGCAGACGTAGTTAATGAGAATATTGTAATTGCAGGTAGTGTTGTGCTAATACTACTAGCTTTACTGTGGGAATATCTTAAGAATTTATTTCTTGGGATAATTTTTGCTTTTCAGTATGGATACATTTTAGGTAATAACCTTTTAGTTAATGGTAAAGAGGGGAAATTAGTTTCTTATTCTTCTTCTTATTTTGAAATTTTAACCATTAAAGGAGAGAGGCTAAAAATTAAATACAAAGAAGTTTTCAGGGGAAGTTTTGAATTATTTAAAGGCAATTTAAAAAGAGTATATAGTAGAATACCCATCAATGAAAAATCTAATACTAAAGAGATACAGCTTAAAATAATGAATCATCCACTTTTTATATTAAATAATAATTTTGATTTTTTTCAAGAGTCTGATGGCGATGGTCAACGTTGGTTTTGTTTTTATTTCCATGTCATGGACTATAAAGATGCTATAACTATAAATGAATATATTGACAATCTTTAGTCTAATAATTCTTTACCCTATATTAGTATTTTATTATGGGAAACACTTTTGGAAATTTATTTAAACTAACATCTTTTGGAGAGTCGCATGGTTCCATGATTGGTGGAATTATAGAGGGTTGTCCAGCAGGATTAGAAATAAATAAGGGTCTAATTCAAAAAGATTTAGATAGAAGAAAACCTGGACAAAGCAAAGTAACTAGTCCTAGAAAGGAAGACGATAAAGTTCAATTGCTTTCCGGAATTTTTGAAGGTAAATCTACAGGAACTCCCATTGGATTTTTAATTCCAAATATCAATTCTAAATCTCAAGACTACAGCAATATTAAAGATGTATTTAGACCATCTCATGCGGATTATACTTATGAAGAAAAATATGGTATAAGAGACTATCGTGGTGGGGGAAGATCTTCTGCTAGAGAAACTGCCTGTAGAGTTGTTGCTGGTTCGATAGCCAAACAATTATTAAATAATTATGGAATTAAAATTTCAGCCTATGTTTCAAGTATTGGAAATATTTTTGCAGATGAAAAGAACATGGATTTAAATAAAGATTACGATTCAAATATTGTAAGATGTCCTGATAATGATGCCTCTGAAAAAATGATAAATTTAATTACTGAGCTAAAATCCAAAGGAAATACTGTCGGTGGACAAATCAAGTGTATTATAAATGGAGTTAAGCCTGGATTGGGGGAGCCTGTTTTTGATAAATTACATGCAGATTTAGGCAAAGCAATGCTTTCTATAAATGCAGTAAAGGGTTTTGAGTATGGTTCAGGATTTAGTGGTTCAAAAATGACTGGTTCTGTCCATAACGATGAATTTATAGTTGAAAATGGCAATGTTTCTACTAAAACAAATAATTCAGGAGGAATTCAAGGTGGTATTTCCAATGGAGAAGAGATATATTTTAAAGTTGCTTTTAAGCCAGTTGCAACAATTATGAGCAAACAAAACAGCATAGACAAAGAAAAAAACAATGTGGAGTTGAGTGTTAAAGGAAGACACGATCCTTGCGTAGTTCCTAGAGCTGTCCCTATTGTGGAATCTATGGCGGCTATAGTATTGGCAGATCATCTTCTAAGAAATAGAACAAGTAAGCTATAAAATTTATGAAAAAGAAAATACCACTTTATATTCAAATTATAATTGGACTTGTTTTAGGATTGGCGTATAGTATTTTGGCCACAGTTCAAGGGTGGATTGATTTCACTCAAGATTGGATATCTCCATTTGGTCAAATATTTATAAATGCTTTAAAATTATTAGCAGTTCCATTAGTTTTAGTATCCTTAATTGTTGGAATTGCCTCTATGAATAATATAAGAACTCTTGGTAAAATGGGAGGAAAATCAATATTCATTTATATCTCTACTACTGTTATTGCGATTATAATTGGTTTGTTTTTGGTAAATACAATTCAGCCTGGCAAATTCATCAATGATGAAACTAGAGTAAAACTGGTAGAGAAATACTCCAACAAATCTCAGGAAAAGTTAGAGGCGGCAAGTGCTACAAAGAAAAATGGTCCTTTACAGCCATTAGTAGATTTAGTTCCAAGTAATTTTGTGGTAAGTGCTTCAGACAATAGGAATATGCTTCAGGTAATCTTTTTTGCTATTTTATTTGGAATTGCTATGGTCATGATTCCAGAAAGCAAATCCAATCCTGCTAGAGTATTTTTTGAAAGTATAAATGAAATTATTCTTAAGATAGTTGATATTATCATGTTGTATTCTCCAATTGGTGTTTTTGCATTATTGGCTGGGGTTTTGGTACAAGTTTCAGAAGGAGACTTAAATTTTGCTTTTCAAATTTTATCTGGCTTAGGTATTTACAGCCTCACTGTAATTATTGGATTGGCTATAATGGTATTTGTAGTTTATCCATTTTTGATTAGACGATTTGCCAAAGTTAAATTCATTCGATTTATTAAAGCCATTTCACCAGCACAACTTCTGGCTTTTTCTACAAGTTCTAGTGCAGCAACCCTGCCATTAACTATGGAAAGAGTAGAAGAAGAATTAGGGGTTTCAAAAAAGGTTTCAAGTTTTGTATTGCCTTTAGGAGCAACAATAAATATGGATGGGACTAGTTTGTATCAAGCAGTAGCTGCCGTTTTTATTGCACAATCGTTTAATATTGATTTATCTATGACCGATCAGCTTTCGATTCTAGTCACAGCTACTCTTGCCTCCATAGGCTCTGCAGCAGTTCCAGGCGCTGGATTGGTAATGTTGACTATTGTTCTTGGTTTATTTCCTCAAATTCCAGTGGAAGGAATTGGTCTTGTTTTTGCAGTAGATAGAATTTTAGATATGTGTAGAACAACTGTAAATATTACTGGAGATGCGACTGTTGCTGCCATTGTTGCTTATTCTGAAAATGAAATTAAAATTGTTGATTAATAGAATTAACATATACTTAATTATCTTGTTTTTATTTTTTCATGGAAATTTTTTAGCCCAAGATTCACAATGCGATGAAGAAATTCCATCTAGTGTAGAAAAACTATTTTCAAAAGCAAAGAATTATAAAAAGTACGATTATAAAAACAGAATAAAATTTCTTCTTGAAACTTTAAGTTTAGAAGAAGATTGCATTCCTTGTATTTGGGAATTGGCCAAATCTTCATTCAGACGAAAATATTCTGTTGGAGGAAGTATGGATTTTCCTAAAAAATATTTTCTTGAGTTGGAGCGTCTTTGTCCGACTTACCATGCAGATATTTATTATTATTTAGGGCTAATATATTACCAAGATAAAAACGATTGTGAGGCAGTTAAATATTTTAAGAAATTTTTAGAATTTCCAATAGATAATAAAAAAAGAATATCCTCTGTTTATGCCAATCAGAAATTATATATCAATGCTTCTTTAGAAATGTCTAATTTTTACTGCGACTTTTATTCAAATCCAGTTCCCTTTAGTCCAAAAGTTCTTAAAAACATTTCTTCTACAGAAAAAAATGAAATTCTTCCGGTCATCTCCCCAGACAACGAGCAAATATATTACACTATTGAATTTGATGATTATGTTAAAGGAGATTTTGCTGTACATCACGAGCAACTGTTTGCTTTTGGAGAACGAGAAAGTTTTAGAGACGATTTCAACAAAGGAGAACCTTTAGAATCGCCTTTTAACCAAGGCCCAAAATATGGTGGAGCATCAATATCTTTGAATAATAAAGAGATGTATATATGTGCCTGTAATAAAAATGGTGGATACTTTAACTGTGATATATATTCCTCCAAAAAAGAAAAAACAACATTAACTTTAAAAAAAGAAGGCATAGAATACGACACCTCTTTTTTTAGGTGGTCAGCTTTAGAAAATTTAGGCCCAAACATTAATGGTCCTCAGACATGGGAAGCACAGCCATCTTTATCTGGTGATGGTAAAACTTTGTTTTTTTCCTCTGCTAGACCAGGTGGTATTGGCAAAACTGATATTTACTATTCAAATAGAAATGAGGATGGTACTTGGTCCAAAGCCAAAAATATTGGAAGACCTATAAACACTGAAGAAAGTGATAAATCTCCATTTATACATACCGATAGTAGAACTTTATACTTTGTTTCTGAATCTTCTGATTATCGTTGGGGTGCAGGCGGATTTGATATTTTTTATACCAAACAAAATTCTGAAACCAATATCTGGGATGAACCAAAAAATATTGGATTCCCTATAAATAGTGAAGAGTCGGAAGAATCTTTAATTGTTAGTGTGGATGGACACTACGGCTATTTTTCTTCTTCTAGAAAAGATGGTTTGGGAGGAAAAGATATATTTTACTTTGAAATTCCAGAAAAAGCAAAGCCAGATAAAATTGTTTTAGCTAAGGGAAAGGCAAATTTAGACAACGAAACAAAAATAGTTTTAAGAGACGAGCAAGGGAATAAAACCGAGCAGACTTTTAATGTGGATCAAGAAGGAGATTTTGTAGCTATTGTTAATGTAGAAAATATTGAAGGAAATGCATTATTACAGATAGAAAATGAAGGAAGTGCGTTTGAATCTTTATTAATCTCTGAAAACGATATATCCAATACGATTATTAAGGATAAGGTAATTGAGACCGAAAAAATAGAAAAGGGCAAGTCATTTACCTTAAACGATATACTTTATGAGTCCAATTCTTCTAAGCTTAAAGAAGCTTCAAAAATTGTATTAGATGGTTTTATAGATTGGTTGAAAAAATCTGAAGAAATTAATATAGAGATACAAGGACATACTGACGATATTGGTCCTGATAAAGCAAATTTAGCTCTGTCTATGGACCGAGCATTTAGTGTAATGGAGTATTTATTGAACAATGGAATTGAAAAAGATAGGTTAAGATTTAAAGGTTATGGAGAAACAAACCCAAAAGTCCCCAATAACTCAACTAAGTCAAGGGCTATTAATAGAAGAACAGATTTTTTAATATTTTAGATTATGTTTTTAGAAAGTAACGTTCAAAATTCACAACAGTTAGGATGGATTGAAGTCATTTGTGGCTCTATGTTTTCTGGAAAGACCGAGGAATTAATAAGAAGATTAAAAAGAGCAGAATTTGCCAAGCAAAAGATTTTGATATTTAAACCTTCTACAGATGTTAGGTATAGCGAAAGTAAAGTTGTTTCTCACGACTCTAATGAAATTATTTCTATGTCTGTAAGTTCCTCCAAAGAAATCATACAATTATCTAAGGATATTGATGTGGTAGCATTGGATGAGGCCCAATTTTTTGATGATGGGATTGTTGATGCATGTAATGAATTGGCCAATGGTGGAAAAAGAGTAATTGTAGCTGGACTAGATATGGATTATGAAGGCAATCCTTTTGGTCCTATGCCTAATTTAATGGCCATTGCTGAATTTGTTACCAAAGTACATGCGATTTGTACAAAAACTGGAAATTTAGCTAATTACAGCCATCGAATTTCTAAAAGTAAGGACTTAGTACTACTTGGAGAGAGAGAAGAATACGAACCATTAAGTAGACTTGCTTTCAAAGAAAATTTTAATAAATAATTAAAAAACATTGATTTTTTATTGAAAATGACTGAAAAACGGCCAAAAATCATCCAAAAGTGGCAAAAAACCATTAAAATGTCATTAAAATTGCCAAAAATTGAAGTTTTATGAAAAAATCAAATTTTAAATTCTGGCAAGGATATCTTGGTATTTCGGTTTTTGTGATTTTTAATACAATTGCTATGCTCTTCTATCCAGGTGGCACTTATTTGGATCCAAGTACTGAGGGTTATCACTTTTTTTATAATTTTTTTAGTAATCTTGGAGAATGGACAGCTAGAAACGGCGAGATAAATACTTTTTCTGCCTCATTATTTAATTCTTCTTTAATAATATTTGCCCTTTCTTATTTCTCATTTTTCATTTCTTTTTTAAAGCTTGAAGTAAAATATATTAATAGTAAATGGCTTGTTTATTTTTTGATAGCTAGTATTTCTATTTCCATTTTATCTTTTATATTTATTTCTGTTTTTTCAGCGGAAGAAACCTCTAAATTTTGGCATTTAGTATTTGTAAAGATGGCATTTAGAACTCTTTTTATTCATGCTGTTTTGCAAACCTATATTGTAATTAAAATTCCAAAATTTGATCAATTTATTTCCTTAGCTACTCTTGGCTTTACCAT
>JADHMB010000092.1 GCA_016780365.1 Flavobacteriales bacterium | reverse complement strand
CTGGAGAGTTAATAAAAGAGTTGTTAGTTCTTGTCCATAAAGAAAATATTGTAGTTCAGAAAGTTCCTGTTCAAAAGCTAAACCATATGGTGAAAAAAAATCACCAAGGGGTTATCGCTATGATTTCACCAGTTGCTTATCACGAAATAGATTGGCTCGTTCAGCAAGTTTATGAAAAAGGAGAAGATCCTTTTATATTAATTTTAGATAGGGTGAAAGACGTAAGAAATTTTGGTGCTATTGCTAGAACTGCAGAATGTTTTGGTGTACATGCCATTGTAATTCCTAGCAAGGATTCGGCCTTAGTTACCAATGACGCTATAAAAACATCTGCCGGTGCATTATTTAAAATTCCTGTTTGCAAGGTTACTAGTTTAAATGCTGCAGTAGATTTTTTAAAGGGTTGTGGACTTAAAATATTTTCTTGTACAGAGAAATCTGACACATTTATAAATAAGGTGGAAAGTTCTGGTCCTAAAGCTTTAATTATGGGGAGTGAAGAAGATGGAGTTGACTCGAATTTAATAAAAGCTTCTGATGTGAATTTTAAAATACCAATGACAGGAAGTATTGCCTCCTTAAATGTTTCAGTTGCCTGTGGAATAGCTATTCATAAATTAATGGGTTAAGTAATCGTATAATATTACTTTTAACTTTTTCCAACTTAAGCATGTATCTTAATATTTTAAATAAAAAAATATCTTTTTCAATAATTTTTTGCTTCTTTAGTTCAATATTTTTTAGTCAATCTATAGTAAATACTGAAAAGCTATTTAACAAAAATAAAGATGGACTTCAAGTGTCTTCTGAATTTAATGGGACATCCATTTCTGGAAATGCATCTGTTTTTATTTTAGGATACTCTTTGAATTTCTCTTACAAGAAAAATAAAAGCTTGCTAAGACTTTTTTCAGGTGGGCAATATATAAGTCAAAATAAAACAGAGGTTTCTAATAGTGCCTTTTCTCAATTAAGATACGATTACCAAATAAATGATAAGAGTAGGTATTTTATGTTTACTCAATTACAAAGCAATGCCATCCTATTATTTAACAAAAGATTATTAGGTGGGTTGGGCTACAGAAGAAATTTAATAAATATTGAAAGAGACACCTCTTCAAAAATAAATTTTGATTTGAGTCTAGGTGTTATGCAAGAAGAAGAGGTGCTGAACAGATCTCGCCTGCCACAAAACGAAAAATATTATACCAACTATACAAGATCAATTTTTTCTATGGTTGGGTCTTGGAAATACAAAAAGAAATTAACTATAATTAATACAACTTATTTTCAGCAATACCTTTTTTCTTTAGCTGATTATAGACTACTTAATGAAACTAATATGCTATATAAGTTAAATAAAAACCTTTCTCTTAGTTTGGATATAGAATATAGGTTTGATAGTGACCCACCATCACTATTGACTAACAAGGATTTGAATTCTAATCTAGGGTTAGTTATTGTTTTTTGATGCTCGATCAAAATCTTCCCAAAATTTAGGATAAGATTTATTCACCACTTCTTTATTGTCAAACTTTATAGAATCAACTTTCATACATAGTGGAGCAATACTCATGGCTATTCTATGATCATTATGACATTCTATAATAGATGTTGGTTGAACTATCTTTTGATTCTTTTTTATTTTTATCGAAGAGTCACTTATGGAAGAAATTACATTAAACTTTTCCAATTCTTTTTTAATACACTCTAACCTGTTAGATTCCTTAACCTTCAAACTTTCTAAGCCCATTAAATGAGCTTTTATTCCAAGTCCACAACAAGTAACTATGATTGGTAACGCCAAATCGGGATGACCAGAAAGATCTAATTCTATCTCTTTAGCTATGTTTTTGGTTTTATATAGAACTATAGAATCTTCATTAAATTCTGTTTTAATACCAAGTTTTAAATATATGCTTGATAAAACAGAATCTCCTTGAAGAGAGTCAGCATATAAATTGGGAATTTTAACTTCTCCAGATTTAGACAAAGCCAAAAAACTGTACCAAAATGAAGCTGCAGACCAATCATTTTCAACTTCTATATTTTTTCCTATGTAGTTCTGCTGTTCAACTTTTATAACATTATTTTCCCAACTATACTCAATTCCAAATTCGCTCATTAAACCAAGTGTCATAGCAATATATGGTTTGGATAATACTTTTGAAGTAATTTCTAAGGTAAGTCCATTTTCTATCGTTGGTGCCACCAACAATAAAGCAGATATAAATTGACTACTTATATCTCCTAGCAAACTTAATTTTTTACATTTTAATTTTTTACTTTTTATCTCAATAGGAGGGAACCCTTCCTTTTCTAAATACTTAATTTCTGCACCCAGCTCTTTAAGACAATCTATTAGAGGCTTTACAGGTCTTTCATGCATTCTTTTGCTTCCTGAAACTTTCCAAATGCCATCTTTTGTTGCAAGAAATGCTATTAAAAATCTTAATGTTGTTCCTGCATCTTCACAATTAAGGTCTATTCTTTTATTAAAACTATTTAAGAGTTCATTTAAAATTTTGGTGTCCTTCGCATTACTTAAGTTTTGAATTCTGAATTTAGTTTTGCAAAGCGCTTTTATTACCAAAAGCCTATTACTTATACTTTTGGAAGATTCTAAATCTATAGACCCGTAAATAGTTTTATTCTTAGAAGAGATTTTAATCATTTTGTAAAAACTCTAATAAATAAGATTCCACTTTTTTTAATTCTATTTCATGGTTTATAGTTACTTCGCCAATTTTTGTTGGTAGTGAAAAATTTATGGTGCTTTTAGTGTTTTTCTTATCTGATAGAATCAGCTTTATAATAGCTTTAGAATCTATTTTAAAATTTAAATAAGATTTAAAGTTATTAGATAAAACTGTTTTTATTTCTTGGAAGAAATTTTCGCTTAATAGATTTTCTTTTTTTGCAATGAAGGATTCTATGATCATCCCCTTTGCAATTGCAAATCCATGTAAAGTAGGAGCGTTGGAGTCCAATAAGTAACTCTCTATTGCATGACCAATAGTATGTCCAAAGTTTAATTTCTTCCTTATGTTTTTTTCATAGGGATCTTTACTTACAATTTCTAACTTTAGATTTTTAGATGATTTAACTATGTAATCTAAGTCTAGCTCTTTCGAATTTACTTTTAAGTAGTTCCATAAATCAACATCTCCAATTATACTGTGCTTATACACTTCAGCTATTCCAGAATCTATTTCTATTTTAGGGAGAGTAGCTAAAAATGTAGTATCTAAAAAAACTGCTTTTGGAAGCGTAAAAGTTCCTATATTGTTTTTTAAAAATTGGTAATTAAACCCAGTTTTGCCACCAATAGAAGCATCTGCCATTGCCAATAAGGTGGTAGGTAAATAAATAAATTCTATTCCTCTTTTATATGTGGATGCAGCAAAACCTGCTAAGTCGGTGAGCATTCCTCCACCAAGTATAATCAATAGGTCGTTACTCTTTACATTATTACGATTTAAAAAGTCCCATATTTTTAAAACGCTATTAAAAGTTTTGTTCTTTTCTCCACTTTCTAATTGTAAATGCGTAGAAGTAACCGAAAAATTTTCTTCCAAATAATCTATTTGCTGAATGGTGTTTTCATCAACAATTAAGTAAATTTTTTCTTCATTGAAGATCTTTTTGAATTCTTTAAAGAAACTCTTAATATTACCTTGATAAATTTCCAAAGGGTTACTTATTTTGGATTTTTTTAATTGCATTTTTTGAGAACTCTGAGAGAATTAATTCCCCAGATATTTTCGCTCTTTTGGAAAGTAATTCATCCCAATCCTCTGTTCCTCTCCAAAATACTTTTTTTAATTTTTTAGTAGCCTCTTGGTTAGATTTAGAAAGTTTAAAAGCTAATTCATCAATTGCTTTATCCATCGATTCATTATCCTGGAATATTTCAGAATATAGTCCTTTTTGAAGACCCCAATTTGCATCAAACCATTTGTCTGCATTAATTGCAAGAGCGCTCATGGCCGATAATCCAACTTTTCTTTCTACTGCTGGTCCAACAACAAAAGGACCAATTCCTAAGGCCAATTCACTTAATTTAATGGAAGCATGTTGAGTAGCAAAACAGTAGTCTACAGCACTAGCTATTCCAACACCTCCTCCAACCGCTTTTCCTTGAACTCTTCCAATAATTATTTTTGTACATTTTCTACATGCATTAATAACATTGGCAAAACCAGAGAAAAATTCAATTCCAGATTTTATATTTTTAATTTGTATTAGCTCATCAAAACTTGCACCTGCACAAAATGTTCGATTACCAGCAGATTTTAGAACAATTACTTTTATTTCTTCATTAAGACTTGCTTCAGTAATTGTTTTGGCAATTTCAGATAGAATTTCCCCAGGAAGAGAATTGCTTTGTGGGTGGTAAAATTCTATTGTTCCAATTCCATTTTCGTCTGTATTTATTCTAACGTATCCTTTATTATCCTCCATTAATTTTGTTTAGTTCTGTAAAAATAAGCATTACTTTTTTAGAGAGTAATTTTATTTTAAATAATAAACTATTTAATTATGACGTATATTTGGGTAACCTATTGTAACTATATCACGTATAGGGGGTTGCTTTATGGAAAGAAAACATTTATTAGTTATTGTAGGTATTTTATTTTTTTGCTGCTATTCATATGCTCAAACGATTGATTCCACTGCGGTAATTCTTGATTCAAAAGACACTATTAAAATAAATAACAATAGTAGAAGTTTAATCAATCCAAGAAATTTAGAGTTAAAACAAAAAAATTATTGGGAGGATTATGCCAAAAAAACAAAAAAATCTGAATCAGTTTCTAACGATGAAGAGTTGTACAAACCAATTTTATCAGTAGGTGTAGGAACATTGTCCTTTTTTGGTGACATAGGGGACACAATTCCTGGGAAAAATAGAATCAACAGGGCTCCTTTTCAAGGAGGTTTTTCATATACTCTTAGATTAGTAAATCCTATAAATGATTACTTAGATGTTGCATTTTATGCAATGCTTGGAAGTACAAGTGTAAATCAAACTTCAGAAAGCCCATTACACCCAACTCCAAATGGTCTTTTATTTCGTTCTTCCATTAAATCTGGTGGAATTACCTTCAATTATAATTTTAACCAGTTACTTAAAAAAGGACATATTGTTGAGCCATATGTTCATTTGGGAATAGAATCCATTG
>JADHMB010000025.1 GCA_016780365.1 Flavobacteriales bacterium | reverse complement strand
GCTAAACTAAATCAGCAATACCAAATTAATGCCTTAGGAGAAATTCATTTAAAAAATGAGCTAGTAGTTATCCAAGGCCAAAATCCTGATAACCTATTGCAGGCAGCATGGGATGGCAAAATTGCCAAGGGAACACACAGTAATATATATCGTTTTGGAAATCAGTTCGAGTTGTTGAGCGAATACGAAAACATTAACTATTATGGTCGTGGTCCTGTAGAAAATGAGGTGGATAGAAAGCAAGCCGCATTTGTTGGGAATTATACAAGTTCAGTCAATAATTTTCTAAATATGTATGCAAGACCTCAGTATAGTGGAAACAGAACAGATATTCGTTGGTTAGAAATTACTGATAAAGATGGCTTTGGTATAAAAGTTGAAGGAGATAGTTTAATTAATTTTTCAGCATCACATTTTTCTCAAAATGATTTAGATTCTGGACCCGTAAAGGAAAATTCTCAGAGACATGGAAAACTATTAACACCAAGAAAAGATGTATTCTTAAATATTGATGGTTTTATTATGGGAGTTGGTTGTATTGATAGTTGGAAAAGTCTACCGAGAAGAGAATATCTTCTTCCATACAAGAATTATCAATTTGGATATACGATTAAACCAATTAAAAAATAAAACAATATTTTTTTGTTTCATTTAAAAATCTAATTTTCCTAAAAAAAATGAAAAGCTTAATTGTTATAGGTCATCCTGAAGAAAATTCGTTTTGTTATAATGGGATATTTAAAACGATTTTAAAAGAGTTAAAAGAAAATTCAAATGAAGTTGAAGTTATTGACTTATACAGATGCAGTTTCACAAGACCTAGGAATGAGCTAATAGATTCATTTAAAAAATTAGTAATGTGGTCAGAAAATATTTACATTATTTCCCCTGTTTGGTGGTTTAGACTTACTCCTAGAACTGAAATCTTTTTTGATGAAGTTTTTACTCCTGGATTTGCATATAAGTTTATTAATATAACCAAAACATATGCCTACCCTAAACCTTTTTTAAAAGATAAAAAAGTCAGAACCTACATTACTCATGGATCTCCCTCACTACCAGTACTAACATTATACTTAAATTCAGTAAAATTAAGATTAGTGATGGGAGTCTACACATTTGTTTTCGGTTGGAAATTATCTTTATTTACTAAGACCAAACAGTTTTGGTCAGTTCCTTTTGTTTCAGAAAAAAATATTTAAAATCTGTTGAAAAAGATATAAAAAAAGATATTTTAAAATATTCAAAATGAAAAAAGTACTTATTTTATTTACAATAGGATTTTTTGTTTCATGTACTTCAAATCAAACAAAGGAAACGTCTAAAGAAATAAGGGCTACATGTCAAATAAATCCCACAAATGGAAGTTCAGTATACGGGGAAGCAAAATTTGTACAGATAAATAGCAAAGTGACAATTAATGTTGAAGTAAAAGGATTGAGTTACGGTTTACACGCAATTCATATCCACGAATTTGGCGATTGTAGCTCTTTTGACGCTAAATCTGCAGGTGGACATTGGAATCCCAATAATAAACAACATGGTGAATGGGGAAGTGAGTCTCATCATAAAGGAGATATTGCAAATTTATTTGCTGATTCGTCTGGCAATAGTAGTTTAAAATTTGAAACTGATTTGTGGTGTCTTGGTTGCAAAGATAAATCCAATAATATCCTAGGGAAGTCTATAATAATACATCAAGGGTTAGATGATTTTCATTCTCAACCATCTGGAAATGCTGGAAAAAGAATTAGCTGCGGGATAATAAGTTCGGTTTTATAATATTTTCCTACTAGATATTTTGCTATTCCTATCTTTCTGAAATACAATCTATGGTAACTATTTCTCCATGCATACAGAAACTTGCCATTTGAGCAGCAGTATGGTATACAACCCAAATTTTTTGGTTTTCCTGTAAATTAATATTGAAATCTTTCAAATTAGTGGGCTCTAGTTTGGTTCCATCCCCAAGTTCAATCATCCAACTACATCCATCTAACCCTGTCATGTTAACTAGTTTTGCATTGTCAGAACCTTCACATTCGCTTTCTTTGTTACACGAATGAATAGCTAGAGTTAAAACAACTAAACCTAGAACTAAAAGTTTTTGATAAAATATTTTCAAAATCATAGATTGGTTTTAATTGATTAACGTTTAAATTCAATATTGTGGGGGGTAAATTTCCATATAATCTCTACTTGTCATAATTGCTATTAGAAATAATAAGAGAGCAAAAATTTGTAATCCTACAGTGTATTTTGTATATATTATATATATTTTTTATATTAAACAAATTTAAAAAAAACTTATTAAAATGAAAATCAAGAATATATTTATTATCACAGGATCATTATCTTTTTTATTGATGGTTTTTCCTGTTTTTTTAGCTTCTGCTGTTCCTAGTATCTTTGAATTTTTTGCTATTGATGGCTTTGGAGAAGGCATCCTTGAAAATAAAGAAGCACTAGCAGTTTTTGACACTTTTATACTAGTTATGAGCTTTATGGGTGCAGCAATCATATTGCCAATATTTGCAGCTGTAACTATCAAAGATTTAGAAATTCAAAAAAAGTTGTCCTTAATTTTTGGATTAATGTTATTGCTAGTTGCAATGCCAGACTTTATTGGAATAATTGTAGGAATAGCACACGCTCCATTAGAAATGATGCTTATCAATACCTTGATTATTCTGTTTCTATTTTACGGTTGGAAAAAGGGAAAGGCGTAATTTTATATTTAAAACTATTATTCAGTTATAATTTCCACCCTTCAATGTTATATGTAGAGAAACTTGGAGTATATCCAGGTGGTTCAGGTGAGATAATATTAAAAAAGGTAGAGTCGGTAAGTGTCCATCCAACAATCGCCCCATAATTATCAGACCATTTTTCACCACTGTCACTCAAATTATAAATAACAGGATCGCAAGATTCACAGTATTTTATAATAAGATCGTTTGGACTCTCTGATAAAAGTATACTTCCAGTACTGTCGTTATAATCAGTTGTAGATGATGAAGAAGAAACCCAATTTGGCGATTGTCCTGGTGGAACATTGTAGTCGTAGTAACCTGAGTAAGAGAAACTATTTCCCTTAAAGTTCCAATCGCCAACATATTTTAAACGTCCGTCATTTTCTTTATTACAATAAGTGAAAAGGAACAAAAAAGTAGTACAAACTAAGATGATACGGGAAATTATTTTTTGGCTAAAATTCATACAATTTTAAATTTAATAAATTATAGAAATATTTTATATGTAAATACTTGTATAATTCTTATTCAAAATAAAATAATTTCTCGGTATTAATTTCCAACTTTCTTGCAATTTTCATTGCTAACTCTAAACTTGGTTTATACCTATATCGTTCAATTGAAATAATTGTTTGTCTACTGACCCCAACATTAGTTCCTAATTCTTCTTGAGTTAAGCCCTTTTGTTGTCTGACTTCTTTCAAATTGTTTTTTAATTCCATCTTAAATGGTTCTATGAAGGTAAAATTGGTAAATTGATTTAATCAATGAAACTACAAGTGTGAGTAATATGATGAAAAAAATAACACCACCATTATAATCAATTGATGAATTTATCAATAACCCAATAAAAACAAATAGACTTAATTCGTATAGTAAATAACCTAACTTATATGATTTTGAATTAATCATATCATTCCTTTCATCTTCCACTATATTATTTTTAAAATAAACTTCTAGAAAAGTATAAGTAATAGAAAAATAGGCTACAGCAAATATGATTATTTCAATTATTTTTTTGAATAAGTCACCTGTAGTAAATGATGTTTTTTGATTTGCGTAAAAAAAAGGAAGAAAAATAAATAAAAACAAAATTGAAAAAATAATCTCAATTAATATTGAAGTCTCTTTTTTTGAAAGTATCATATTCTAAATATTTATTTTTGAATTATTCTAAGGACAAGGATTGCAACTCTTGAAACTGAGTAGGTAAAAAGTCCAAAAAGAGGAGATAACAGTGCTATTTTAAGTCCGCTAGCCATTACAACAGCACTTACTTCTACTTGTCCACCTTCAATGGCATCAAAAGCAGCTATTAAACCGAGAAAAGCTCCCATTATCCCTAGTGCTAATGCTAGTGTGCCGCTATCCCCGATATGTTTTAGCATCTTTTTTGAATTTTCAACATTTGATTTAATCTTTAAAATCGATTTTACTATGAAATAAATAGATGTCAATAAGCAGATTAAAATTAGAGACATAAATAATGCCCCTCCGTCCATAAATCTATTAAATAAGGTTGTTCCGATAAGTCCTGTTAATATTGCCATAATTCTTAGAATTTTTAATTTCATGTTTATATAAATGTTAAGTTAACTTTACAAGTATAATTAAAATAATGTTAAGTATGTTTTACATTTAAATTTTTTTTTGTGGATATAGCTAGATGTTTTTCTAAGGAGTTGCTTTTATTTAATTCCCTGTTCTAACAATTTTTTTGGGCCATGGATCTTTAAATTCATGTCCATCTTCCCAAAGTTTAATTTCTTTTTCATTGAGAAAACAAGTTTCTAGTTTGTTGGTGAATTGATCCACTTGTTTTTTATCTCCAATTACGGTAAGGTCACAGTGTCTATCCCCAAAAGGACCAGATTCCTTTTGTAATTTTTCTTTTAGAAAATTTATTTCCATTTCTGAAAGACCATGGTTTTCATCTTCAATAATTCCTGCTCTCCAAGAGCCAATTATTTCTAAACTAATGCCACCTCCAGCTTGATTCCATAGAAGAGAGTGTTTGTCTCTGCTAGCAAGCCAGAAAAATCCCTTACTTCGATAAATTTTATTGCCAAGATACTTATGACAAACCTCCCAAAGTCTTTCAGGATGAAACGGTCTATCGTCTTTAATAACTCTCGACTCAAGATCATACGGTTGGTCGTCTTTCTTTTCGGAATCTATTACAGGTTTTAGCTCTTTAATTAACTGATCAACTTTAAAAAAATCATATTTTGGAAGTTCTAACAACGATTCAATTTTTAAATTACCAAACAGAACAGAATGGGTTGATACATATGGATTTACTTCTTGAATATAGGTGGCAACATCGGAAAGTTTATTTTCTTCAATTCTGTCTGCTTTAGTAAGAATAAGATGGCTACAAAACATAATTTGTTCTACAAGTAAATTTACTGTATCTCTTATTCCTTTAGAAATGTTTTGTTGCATCTTAGCAATGAGATTTTCTCCGTAATTAAAGTCGTGAGACAACATTAAACTATCTACAAGAACAAAAACTCCAGTAAGATTAACCTCACCATGGTTCTTGAAAAACTCTACTAAAGGCAAAGGATGGCAACTTCCTGAAGTTTCGATGATAATAAGCTCTGGCTTTTGAGTTGATAAAAGTTTTTTAAGGGCTTGGTCAAGTTTTTGAATTCCTTTTTTACTGCTAAGTACACAAGAATTAATAGATTCAAGAATATTACGATTGCTTTCTACAAGTTCTGTATTTCCAATAAGCTCTCCGTCTACATCCAATTCACTCATGTCATTTACTATAGCGCAAACTGGAATATTCTTCTTTTTAGATTGGGCAAGAAGATTAATAAAAAGTGTTGTTTTTCCAGAGCCAAGAAAACCATTAAGGATAACAATTGGAACTTTGCTAGATGTTTCTTTTAAATTTTTGATGTAGTTTATTTTTATGGAAATTTAAATATTATCTACCAAACAATTATCATATTCACACTGACAATATTTTAAATTATAAACATGAAAAAAAGCCAAAGATAGAGCAGCTGAATATTTGTAATAATCAGACAAGTTTAATTGGGTATTTTGTTCCATAAATATAAAGGAAGATAATGCTATCCAAGAACCCCAAAGAACAAGTTTTATCCAAAATTTTGAAGTGCTTTTGGTAGATTTATATACAGCAAATAATGAAATAAATAAAAAGGCATAATCAATCCATATCCACCACAATGGAGCGGAGGCACAACAACTCTTAGTGCAAGTTGATGCAAAGAAAAGAAATGGAGTGGCCATACAATGAATTGTACATAAAGTACTAGCTGTAGCTCCAATTAAATCAGAGCTCATTTTTAATCTTAATTCCATAAAAGTAAATCCATTGTTTTATTCATTATCAAAACTAATTAAATTCTCAATAAATGCAACAATGTTGCATTTATATTTATTCTATTTAATATTTTGAAGTATGAAATTTTGAATTTATTTGATAACTTAAGGAAAATATTCAAGCTATGAGATGGGTTTTAGTTTTTCTTATTTTACCAATTAATATTCTTTGTCAGCAATATGACCCACAAATTCAAAAACATATAAAACCAGATTTTTATAAACTTTCAGAACTTTTAACTTCCAATGGAGGTTGTAAATTTTTAAATAAAGACAGTACTTCTTTTACCGGCACTGCTTATGAAATTGAATATATTTCTGATTATTATTTCTTAAGTAATAACTCTGTACAAGACACAATTACTTGTAGAATTAAAATCATACCATTTAAAAATGGTTTTAGAGATGGTGTTTCCCAAATTATTGATCCTTACTTTTATCCAGAAAGTAGTCTTTCAGATGAATTTATAGATATTAAATTTGATATAAACGATATTGATACTACAGAATCTCAAAAACAGATAATCTTTATATTTAATCATTTTCATATTGAACATGGTGACTTAAGTCAATATATTTCATTTGGAGATTATGCATTTTATAATTTAAATGGAGACAAGCTAGAGAATATGGATACCGAAATTTTAGGCGATGAATGGTCTAAAGAATTAATTGCATCCGAGGATTATAAATCAAAATATTTGAAATTAGAAATCTCAGAAGAATTTTCTGAAACAGGGGATCAGTACGGACATTACGAGTCAGATTATGAACTTTTTTTTTATAGTGTACCACCATATTATTGTGGGAAGTCTATCAATATTTCAAATTTTGAAATTCTTGAAAAATTTAAAACAAAACATCCTCATCCAGCTTCAAACGAAGATTAGTCTTTAAAATGAAGTCTAATTTTTTAGAAATTTAATAACTGGTCTTAAGCTTTCACTTGGACTTTCTTCCATAGGAACATGCCCAACGTCTTTTAAAATAACAAGTGTGTCGTTTGGTAAATCGTTGTGAAATAGATAAGCCATTTGGGATGGAATTAATTCATCTTCTTCTCCCCATAAAATCAAAGTTCTTTGGTTAATTAATTTTATTTTTTTGTGCGATATTGTATCAGACTTTACTTTGAACCTATCTACAAAAGCTTCTCTGTTGCCTTCTCTTAATGTCAGTTCAAAATATCTATCTACTAATTTTTCATCAACCTTAGTCTTATCGTTATATACATTTTCAACACTAGCTTTTGCTACAAATCTTGGTGAAATAACAGTAAATATATTTTGAATAATAGGAATTTGAGCTATTTTAAATGCTAAGGGAATGCTTTTAGATTTCATCGGGTATCCAGCTGCATCAATTAATATTAAATTATCTACCATTTCTGAATATTTAGTTGTAAAACGCCATGCAATGTTACCACCCAGTGAATTTCCTGCTAGAATACAGCTTTTAATCCCAATTTTTTCTAAAAAAACTTTAAGAAAAGCTACATAATTATTGTAAGAATAATCTCTGTCTGGAAAAGGGCCGGTAAGACCATAGCCCGGTAAATCCATTCTTATTACTCTATGGTTTATTATTAACTCTTTTGTCCAATGGTCATAAGTGTGAAGACTAGACCCAGTTCCATGAATCAGAACTATAGGAATCGAATCTTTTTTATCTCCTTGATCTTTATAATGAATGTCCATATCACCAACTCTAACAAAAGAAGAGTAGGAGTCTGTATATTTTTTCTTTAGCTGAATTAGAGGGATATCTTGATATCCAAAAAATGAAACAATCAGTACTATAAATACTCCAAAACCTAGAATAATTTTCCAAATATTATTGGAGGTTTTTTTCATCATTCGATGTTTTCTATTAAGACTTATATTCTCCACTGAACTTTAAGTTTATTTACATAGGAAATATACTAAGGCTGATAAATGAAATCGTAATTTAATAAAATAAGTAGTAGCCAACAATATGAATCGCTGTTGGTTAAATCTAAAATTGAAATAAAGATTTGGGAGACTTTAAAAGAAGGTCTGTCCAAAAATTAACTTTTTCTTCGCTCCAAGAATGGAAACGAACATGGAGTAACTCATGTACAATATCGTCCTCTTTTAATTTTCTAGTATGGTATATAGTGCAGATTTTATTTGTAAAATCTATATGAATTCCTACAAATTCGTGACCGTGAGTGTTTTCTTCCTTCTCATCGACCACTTGGTCTTCAGAAATGGATTCACATAAAATAACCCAATCCGATAAACCTAGTAAAACCTGCCACTTATTAATAAGTGGCAGGTTCTTGACTTTAATTTTAGTTATTGTCTTTTGATTACTTAAGACGCTCACCATCTGCTTTAGACAATACTCTCCAGCACTCGTGAGATCCACTTTGAGACTTTGTTACAGCAAAATATCTACCTTTTTTTTCTCTCACATCGTACTCGTTTGATTCAAATTTTGATTTACTTTTAACATCGTAAAAACTTAATTTATCTTTCATTTTTTTTGGTTTTTGACTAATTTACAAAGCTATTTTGCCTTGTTTCATTTAGTGGATTAATAATTTTCTCTTAAAGTTATCTTTTTTTTAATCAAACGCAACTCTGTTGTATTATTATTTATATATTCGTATTTATAAAAGTAGAAGACAAAATATTTTAATTTTTTGCAATGACCTTCCAAATTAATTGCCCTTTTAATTATTAAATCTTCTACTTTTTTATTTTTTAGCCATTTCCTTTCTTAATTTCCTTCAATAATATTAATTAGACAGCCCTACTAATTAATTTTATAATTTTAAATTAAAATATCCTTATTAAAATATTTTTTTCTCTGTTGGTTTTGTTTTATCCAAGAAAAATAAATTTTTTTTTTAAGTATTTTAAACCTACAAATGTTTATTTAAAAACTGCAAATAATGTAATTTAGAATTATGAAAATATTAGTTACGGGAGCTACTGGATTTTTAGGCTCAAGATTAATTGAAAAGCTGGATGGCCTAAATTATATTGATGCAATTATTGCAACAGGAAGGAAAATAAGAAAAACCCACTTTATAGAAAGCGAGAAAATTAAGTATATATTAGGAGAACTTTCTGACGAGAAATTTGTAAATAAAATTACCAGTGAAGTTGATATAATAATTAATTGTGCATCATTGTCCTCACCATGGGGAACCTATTCCGATTTTGAAAAAGCAAATATCGATACCCAAAACAACTTAATTCAGGCTTCCAAAATTAATAAGATTAAAAAAATCATATATATATCTTCACCTGGTGTTTATTATGAATTTAAAGATTTAATAGACATTTTAGAAACTAGTCCCCTTCCAAAAAAATTTGTAAACCACTATGCTAAAACTAAGTTTTTAGCGGAAGAGTTATTAAAATCATCTAAGATTCCATATGTGATTTTTAGACCAAAAGCAATTATAGGAAGAGGAGATCATGTAATTGTCCCAAGACTAATAAAAGCATACGATGACCAAAAGCTGAAAATTGTTGGCAACGGAAAGAATTTGGTTGATTTAACTCCTGTTAGTAATGTAGTGGATGCGATTATACTAGCTATAAATAACGAAGATGCAATAAATCAAACTTTTAACTTATCCAATGGAAAACCTATAAAATTATGGGAGGTGATAAACTACGTATTAAAAAAACTTAATAAGAGTAAAGTAACTCAAAGAGTTCCTTATAACATAGCTTATTTTGTTACTTATATTAATGAGCTTATCTCTAAGATTTTCAATTTCGGGGAACCTTCAACTACTAGATACAGTATTGGTATTTTAGCAAAATCTTTTACTTTGAATATTAATAAAGCAAATGATATCTTAAAATATGTGCCAAAGCAAACTACCCAAGAGGCTATTGAAGAGTTTTTAGAATGGTATAAAGTAAGTCAAGAGAAAGAGAGCTAATTAAACTTTAATAAACTCTGTTTTAGCAATTTTAGTTTTGTATTTATTATTCAAACTTTTTGTATATGCTTTTTTGGTAGTCTTTAATCTAAATAAAGACTCTTTTTTATTCATTAATTGGTTATAATTGGAGAGATTATCTTGCCCCCAAGCGCCTAATTCTACTAAAATAGAAGTTAAGGATAGCCCAGTTTCAGTTAGATGATAATAAACAGACTTGTTGTTAGTTTTTATTTTTGATTTAGAAATTAATCCGTTTTCAAGAAGAACATTTAGTCTAACTGTTAGAATATTGGAAGCAATATTCTCACGACTTTCTTTAAAATCTTTAAAAGTTTGTTTGTTTTCAAAAAGCATTTGCTTTAAGATAATTAATGTCCATCTATCACCAATTACATCAAGTGCTGAAGTTATAGGACAAGTAGATTTAAAAACACAATTCATATATACCAAATATACAATAATTAATTATATTTAGGATCAAAATTGAATTAATTAATCCAAATATTATTATATAATTTAACAATATTTTTATTAGAATCCTAATAATAACGTTTTGATTGCAAATTTAAACTAATTTTTAAGATGAAATTATCTCTGTGAAATTAATTTAACTTTTTTCTTGCAACTCTTCGATTTCAATTCCGTAATCGTATTGTAAATCTGGATCAAGCGACAAAATAATTTTTTGAACTCTCAGAATTTCTCGTTCAAATATATTTCTAAGTGGAATACTCTTTTTAATAGATGGTGAAAATTCTCCCAACATTTTACAAAAGAATAATATTAATTCAACTTCAGTTTGCTTCTTCTTAGAGTAACGAATATTTTTTTTGGTATTTCTTAAAATCTTTCTAATACTTTTTTTAATATAGTAATAGCTTTTTCTATTTACTTCTTCAAATTGAGTTTTTATTTCCTCTTTAATTCCTTTTATAAAGTAATTTTCATCATCTGCCTCAAATAATAAATAAGTTAGCAGTTCTTTATTTTCTTTTTTAAACTTTGATAGATTTAGACATAGCTCTATAAGCTCTTCCCTAGAACGTATTTTAAGCTCTTCTTTAATTGCTTTTACACCTGCAGGTTTCATAAATATTCTAGTTATATTTTATTTTTCAATATAGCATTTATAGTAATATGTTTTTAAACCATCTAAATAGACTTTTTAATGCAACAATGTTGCAATAAAAGTATATATTTGCACAAACTTAATTCTATTAAATTGAGAAATTTCTTTACTGTAATATTAATTTTTAGTTTTCAATTTGTATATAGTCAAATTATTAAAGGAAAAGTAGTTGACAATAATTCAGGTGCTGGTATTGCCTTTGCCGAGATATTTTGTTTAGAAACTCAAAATGGAACTGTATCCGATGTTGATGGTAATTGGGAATTAGAAAATCAAGTTAATTTTCAAATAACATTACTTATAAGAGCCGATGAATTTGATAATAAGCTAATAAAAGTAGAAAGCCAAGAGAAAGATTTAATAATAAAGTTAGAACATTCCCATATTCATTTAGATGAAGTTATAGTATCTACATCAGATTCTAAGCTTCAGCGTTATAGTGCCTTCCCAGTAGAATCAAGAAAAATAGCTGATTTGAATAAAATTGAGCAAACCAATCTTGTAGATGCTATGAGTAATATTCCAGGAATCTATAATTTTTCAACTGGTAATGGAATTGCCAAGCCAGTAATAAGAGGTCTTTCTGGAATGCGTGTGCTCACTTCGCAAAATGGTCTTCGATTAGAAAATCAACAATGGGGAGCCGATCATGGATTTGCAGTGCTTAATTTAGGAATTGACAGAGTCGAAATTATTAAAGGACCAAGTTCTCTAATTTATGGAGCAGATGCCCTAGGAGGTGTTATCTACCTTGCAGATGAACCCTATGCAAATTTAAATAAAAAAGAAATTAAAGCAAGCACAAAATTTGAAACCAACTCCATGGCTACTTTTAATAAAATATCCTACAAAAAATCAAAAGACAACTTACGTTTTGCAGTTTATGGAGGCTACTTTTCTAGGAATAATTATACTATTGGAGATTCTAACTTATTTAACCCTTCGGGCAAAGAATTTGTAGTGAATTCTAAAAATAGCGGTGGGTCTTTTAAAACAGCTATTGGCTACAACAAAAACAATTGGATAACCAATTTCAGGTACCAACTTCTATATTTCCAAAACGGCCTTCCAGGACATACGCACGATGCGAATCCAGATGTTTCTAGCTTTCTTAGTGATAGCAGAAACCGATCGTATACTATCCCTGCTCAAAAGATTTTTAATCATTTAGCTCAGTGGGAAAACAAATTTTATTTTAAAAATAATGAGGTAATTTCTCAACTTGGTTTCACTTCAAACGAATTAAAAGAATATGGTGAAAAAGTATCCGTTGCAGGAATTGATATGACTTTGCAAAATAGTTCTTACAGTATTCGCTGGAAACATAATTTCAATAAATACTTTGATATAGTTTCTGGATCTCAGGGTATGTTTCAAAGTAATACTAATGGCCAAAAAGCAGAAGAAATTTTAGTCCCCAATTCCAACTTTAATGATTTGGGTGCTTACACTTTACTTAAAGGAACTTTTAATTTATGGAACATTCAAGCTGGTGCAAGATACGATCAGAGAAGTATAACCACCAAAAATAATGTAGACGGTTTTGATAAAAATTTCAATGGAATAAATTATTCTGCAGGTATTTCAAGATCGTCCAAAACCCTTACAACTAGGTTAAATGCATCCACTGGATTCAGACCTCCACATATTTCTGAGTTGCTGGCAGATGGAGTACATCACGCAACAATGCAATATTTGGTTGGAGATCGAAATTTTATTTCAGAGAGGGCTAATCAAATTGACTTTTATTTAGGTACACATTTTGATCATTTAGAAATAGTCATCAATCCTTTTATTAACCAGATTAATAATTATATATACAAAAGCCCAACAGGCTTGACTGATACAACTTCAGGGTTAGATATATTTGAAATGAAACAAAGAGATGCTGTTTTTTATGGTGGAGATATTGCAATACATTATCATCCACATATAGCACACTGGTTACACTTGGAAAGTAATTTGTCTTTGTTGTCAACTGAAGAAAAAAATCTTCCGTTTATCCCTCAAAACAGACTAAACAATGGAATTAAAATAGAATTTAAGGGAGAAAACAAATTTAGAATTAACAGCTTAGCGGCTCGGTATGTTTATTTCTTTGCACAAGAAAATGTTGCAAGCTATGAAACAACAAGTTCTGCATACCAATTGATAAATTTAGGTTGTACTGGATCTGTTTCTGCGAAACATAAAGTTAATTATTCTTTTGGCGTAAATAACTTATTGAATGTGAGGTATATTGATCACCTATCAAGACTTAAAACATATGAAATACCAAATCCAGGAAGAAACATTTATGTTAAACTGTCTTTAACCTTATAAAAAATATTGTTTGAATAAAATCATAAATGGGTTCGCTGATTTTATTTAAAATTTAAGTTAATGTTATAGAACCCAATTAAAATTAATAAAAATGAAAAAAGTAGCAATCTTTTTAAGCGCAGTAGCTGTAATTAGTTTAAGTGCATGTAATAATTGTGCAGAATGTCATGCTGCCACAGATATAGGTGGAATAGAATATGAACTTGAAGAGTTAGGTGAGTATTGTGATGATGAATTAGAATCTATTGAAGCCAGTGGTTATAATGTTGCAGATACTATTTATCTTACAGCTGATGGAGATAGCCTTCCAAGTCCAGTATATCCTGGAAATGTAGAGGTACACTGCGGCGAAGATTAATTGAATTGTAATTATATTCTTACAACAGTTATTAAAAGCAGATAATATTTTATCTGCTTTTTTTTTTAAATTAACAGTATGAAAATTGATGCCATAAAAGAAATACTTAAAAAGAGAAATCTCAAGGCTACTTCAAATAGGTTGAACTTATTAATGAAAATGCAAAATAATGGTTCTGCTATGAGTTATTCCAATATTCAAAATACCATGCAACCTATTGATAGAGTTACTTTGTACAGAACAATAGAAAAACTAAAAGAAAAAGGAATAATACATATTGCTTACCAAAGCAACAACGATGTATATTATGCGATTTGTGGAATGGATTGTAGCACAGACAATCATTCCCATAATCATGTTCATTTTAAATGTTTAAAGTGCAAAACTGTAACATGCGAAGATCTTTTAAACTCCTTGAAAATTTCTTTGCCAAAACATGAAATTCATAATGTAGCTGTTAACGTAAATGGCTTATGTGAAATATGTAGATAATTCTATTCTACAATAAATTTTAACCTATCAACATATTAATAGTTCACAATTACTCTAGTTGTATAAATATTATTTATATTTAATGTAAATTTTACTTAAATCATAAATATTCTTTTAAAAAATGAAAAAAATAATTATTTCTTTTTTTCTTTTAGCATTTTCACTAAGTCTTTGTTGCCAAACAATTAATTTAGGAAATCCTTTATCTTGGAATGGGAAAGTAAGTCTACAAAATATTCCAGAAAAAACCATGTCTGGGTTCAATCAGTCGATTGTAGATTCGGAAGATATTACTAACGATGCTTTAAAAGATAGACCTTGGAGATTTGGTTACAAATATGATGTTAATTACAATCTAAAAAATTCTGGTTCTTGGAAAGTATTGCCAAACGGAGATAAAATTTGGCAGTTAGCAATAGAGTGTCAAGGGGCTTTGACAGTAAATCTTTTATTTCAAAATTTTCAACTTCCCAAAGGAGCTTATTTATATTTATACGATATAGATCAAACCAATAGAGTAGGAGCCTATACATCTATCAATAACAGAGTGGATGGAGAGTTAGGTTCTGAGTTAGTACACGGAGAAAAAATTATTGTTGAATATGTAGAGCCAGCAGATGTTAAAGAATCTGGAAGATTTACAATTTCTAACGTGATACATGGCTACAGAACACTGGCCCCAATTGAAAAAAATCTAGTAAGAGCTCTAAACTCATCCGGGGATTGTAATATAGATGTCAATTGTCCACTAGGAAATGGTTGGGATAGTGAAATTCGATCTGTTGCCATGATTGTTGTTGGTGGAAGTGGTATTTGTACGGGAGCTTTGGTTAATAATACTTGTAATGATGGAAGTACTTATTTTTTAACAGCCGATCATTGTTTAGGCGGAAGTACTGGTTCTTGGGCCTTTAGATTTAACTGGGAAAGTCCACCAGGTACAGAGTCTTGCGCTACAACTGCAGGTTCGGTTGATCCTGGTCCTCCATACGATCAAACTGCTAATGGTGCTACTATTTTAGTTAATTCTGCGGCTTCAGATTTTGCTCTTCTTGAAATTGATAATATGACCTTAACCAACGCTCAAAATTGGAACTGTTTTTATGCTGGTTGGGATGCTTCAGATTTAACTACAGTAACCCAAGCAACTGGAATTCACCATCCTTCTGGGGATGTTAAAAAGATTTGTAGAGAAAATGATGCTCCTTATCATTCTAATAATGGAGGAGCAGCTACTTGGTATATTACTCAGTGGGAACAAGGAGTAACTGAACCAGGCTCATCAGGATCTCCATTATTTGATCAGAACCACAGAATTATTGGTCAATTATACGGTGGCGCGGCAGCATGTGCTGGTACAGTAAATAACAACCAATACGATTATTATGGTAGAATGGGTGTTTCATGGAATAATGGTTTGGATACTTATTTAGCACCAACTTCTTGTGGAATTTCTACTTTAACAGATGATGGATGGGATCCTAATACACCAACTCTTCCAGACGATGCAGGAATATCTACAGTAAATTCCCCTCAGGGAGCCTATTGTGTAGATAATTTCGACCCAGAAATAACACTAAGAAATTATGGTACCAATAATCTAACTACAGTTTCCATAAATTATGATATCGATGGTACTACCAATAATTCTTATTCTTGGACAGGAAATTTAGCTCCTGGAGGAACTGAAATTATAACTCTACCAAATATGATTAGTACTGCAGGTTCTCATACTTTTAATGCATATACATTTCTTCCAAACGGAAATACAGATAGTAATCCTTTGAATGATGGAGCTAGTGCAAATTACTCAGCTACAATTGGAGGTCAAGATATATTATTAGAGATAAATACAGACTGTTGGGGATCTGAAGTAACATGGACAATAGAAGATATTAATTCAAATGTTCTAGCTAGCGGCGGTCCATATTCTGATGTAATTGGTGGCGAGTATATTACAGAAAGTATATGTTTGGCAGACGACTGTTATGATTTTATTATAAATGACTCATATGGAGATGGTATGTTTGGCTCTCAATGGGGGTCTTGTAGTGTAGACGGAGATTATACGATTACTCATGTATACAGTGGAACTGTATTGGCTTCAACTATTGCTGCTAATGCTGATTATGGAAATCAAGAAATCAATAATTTTTGTGTAACTCCTCCTACAATTTGCGGAATGAATGTTTCAAGTTCTGTAAATAATCCTCAATGTCAGGGTATGGATAATGGAAGTATTGGCGTAGTAGTCTCTGGTGGAGCACCAGGATATACTTATGATTGGGGAACCTTATTTGGTGATTCATCTAGTATTAGTAATTTGTCACCAGGAATATATACTATTGAGATTTCTGATTCTTTGCAATGTGACACTATAATTAGTTACGATTTAAGTTACTCTACAGTTTTATCTCTCAGTAACTTTTCTAACGATATTAGCTGTAATGGTGCCAACGATGGTTCTATTTCTGTAGTTGCATCTGGAAGTGCTGGTTATTCTTATGATTGGGGCCCTGGTTTTGGGAATGTTTCTAGTTTAAGTGGATTATCTTCTGGAGTTTATTCAGTAATTGTTACTGATTCTAATGGATGCACGCAATCAGCAGCTTTTAACATATTAGAGCCTTCATTGAATCAAGCAAGCTACACCTATACAATCTCTGATTTGACAGTCTATTTTTCAAATACGTCAACTGTTGGTGCAAATTCATGGGACTTTGGAAATGGATCTACAAGTTCCTCCAACAGTCCTTGGCATACATTTTCTGGCTCGGGAACTTATAATGTATGTCTAACTTTAAATACTTCATGTGGATCTTCCGTTTATTGTGATAATATTACTGTAATAGACCCTAGCACAAATGGAATTGATGAAAACTCCCAAGAATCCTTTAAAGTCTTTCCAAATCCATCGAAAGGTGTCTTTAAAATTGACTACGAACCAATGTCCAATTCTAGTGTACAGCTCAATATTTTTGATCTGACAGGTAGATTGGTCTTTAAAAAAGATTTTGAAAAACAAAGAGAAATTTTAATAGATTTATCTAATAAATCCAAAGGAACTTACCTCTTAAAACTATTGGTTGATAATGAATATCTACAAAAGATAATAGTTGTTAATTAAAATATTTTTTCTCTCTGAAAGCTAAAAAAGGCATTTCAAAATATTTATAAGAAATTGAACTTAAAATAATAGTTCCTCCTAAAGTAAATATTATAAAGGCACCAATAACTAACCAATTATCAATTTTGATATTTTCCGTAATGCAGTATTGAAAACCACAATGAATAAAAATGATATGGTAAATGTACAAACCATAACCACGAACACCAAGGAAAGACAATAGCTTACTTTTTATTTTAATAGATGAATTTTCGGGAAGAAAGATTGAAATTAATATGCAGAAAAGTAAAGAAATTATAGTAGGTCTTAAAATATAAAGTATAGTTCCATACTCGTTTGGTAAGATATATTTTTGAAAAACTACTACCAATACCACCACAATTACCATCAATCTTTTTATTTGGACACTAATATTTTCTATGAAATCAATTATTTTTTGATAATCAGTAACAATGAAATATGCTAATAATCCGCCAATTGCAAAGTAATCTAAGTTGGTAAATAAATCGTTACTGACAATTAAGCTATTATTAAAGATAGACGTCTCATGAGCTCTTGCTTCCCACGAAATAAAAATGCAAAGGAATAAGAATTTTAAAACATGTTTTATGGGTATAATAAATAAAGAAATCATCCATAATAAATAAAAATGTTCTTCAATACAAAGAGACCAAAATACAGTTATTGGTGTAGTTTTTGGGAACTGATCTGCCAAAAGCATTTTGTAGTTCTCTAAAAAAGTAAAAGAGTATTTCCAGTCTAAGTCGTATCCACCACCCACCATATGAAATCCAATTTTTTCTTTAAAATCAAATGGTATTATAAATACAATAATTACCATTAAAAAGTATAACGGCCAAATTCTTAAAGCCCTCCTAAAAAAAAATTTTTTTAGATTTATTCTGTTCTTTTTTACTTTTTCAAATATTAATAAATAGGATATTAAGAATCCACTAAGAACAAAGAAAAAAGATACACCAATACCGCCACCACTTTTTAAAAATGAAAATATTGGAAAATCACCCTGTATAGGTAGGTGTAGAAGATAAACCTTCAAAAATGCAAAGAAACGCAATGAGTCAATTGAATGAAAATACCTTTTCTTCATTTAGCTGTCTGTTTTTGAACATTCAGACAGTTTTAAGCTATTCTATTATCTTCGAAAGATAATAGGAGATATTTATTCTTTAAAAAGTATTAATGCCAAGTAAGATATAATTAATATACATAATATATACAATAAATATGGTATTTATATAATAATTAATTTATCGTCTAGATGCTTTGGCAATTTCTTCGAATTTGATGTCCTTGTAGGTATAGGTCACAGTTTCAAAAAAACTATTGCCTATTTCTTTTTTCCAATCCATATGTAAAGAAACATCGTATTTTGAAGGTGGAGATATGGTGTATTTTACAGAATATAAATCCTCAATTTTGCCAGGTAATGAAATATTTCTAGCGTAATGAAAATTGTCAGAAAGGTTGATGTGTGGAATCAAGTCTATAAATGTTTTTAATCCAGTTTTCTGGTTAGTAATCAATGCATTGATATGTAAATAAGGAACAAATCCACCTTTTGGTGTTCCCTTAGGAATATTATCAACGTCCCAATTAACTCTAGCTTCAATATGAATATCTGTTAAATTTTCATTTAAGTTGGTGGAAGATGGCATAATCATATCTTTTATAGCTCCTTCAAAAATGACAACAATTCCCGGTTCAATTCTTTCTTCTCCAATAATTAATTCTTGAGCATTTGAAAAAATAGTATTTATCAATAGAATTGTTATAGACAGTATTTTATAAGAAAATTTCATATTTAATATTTTAACAATTATAATTATTTATTTGATTTTAGTAGATACCATTCTACAGGTATTATTGAATGAATTTTAAATTTATAGAATGAAGATTTGAAACCTCTAAATCTTATTTACCATTACAGCATTTAATCCTTTAGGACCTCTTTCTAACTCGAAAGAAACTTTGTCATTTTCTCCAATATCACCATTTAAACTACTAACATGAACAAAGTATTTATCGTTGGTTACATCTTCTTTAATAAATCCATAACCTTTTTCGTCGTTATAAAACTCAACTTTTCCTGACTTAATAGGATCGTCATTTTCATTTTCTCTTGTTGGTACTCCAATTTCAATATCTTCTGCTTTTATAACAGTTCTTTTGGATTTGTCTGGTGGGGTATCGGTAAAATTACCGTTTTCGTCAATGTAGGCAATCGACTCTTCAAATGTCTTTTTTGGATTAGCTTTTCTTTCTTCTCTTTTAGCCAACTTATCTTTTCGCTTTTTTAAACGTTTTTTTTCTTTTTCTTTTTTGCTAAAAGTTTCTTGTGACTTACCCATTTAATTAATTTTAATCAAATATAAGGTTATTATCTAAAATTTATCCTTAAATAGGTCTTTAAAGTCGTTAAATATTCTTGAATTTTTCAACGTTTTAAAGTTAAAAACACCTAAATAAATCTATATTTAGATTTTAGAAATAAATAGTTTATTAAAATCAATAGCTAGTCTTTATGAAAAATTCCTTTCTCTTTTTTTTTCTTTTTCCTCTGTTAGTTTTTGGTCAGCAATACCTAAATTACAATCATAATGGGATAAATAGAGACTATATTTTCTATCATCCTAGTGGATTAGGTCCTCAAGCTCCATTAGTTTTTGTAACCCATGGTTATTCGTCTAGTGCTCAAAATATAATGAACTACTCAGGATTTAATTTATTAGCTCTTCAAAACCAATTTGCTGTTTGTTATCCTCAAGGAACTCAAGATAATGGCGGAAATAATTTTTGGAATGTCGGATATTTATTTACATCTGGAAGTAATGTAGATGATGTTGATTTTTTAATTTCTCTGGCTCAAGAACTTCAAAATACTTACAATCTTTCTACTGAAAACACCTTTCTCACAGGGATGTCTAACGGAGCAGAGCTAAGTTATTTAGTAGCTTGTGAATCCCCAGGAACCTTTAAGGCCTATGCGCCTGTTGCGGGAACTATTTTTACTGATGGCTTACCAAATAATATCTGTAATGGTACTGCATCTCCAATTTTTGAAATTCATGGAGAAAATGACAATGTAACTTTATTTAATGGTAATCCTAATGACCAGTTTTGGGGTCCTTATTTAGGCATAGATTCTATTATTAATTATTGGGCAAACAATTCCAATCTCACTAATTTATCGATAGATACTCTTGCTAACTTGAATAACAACCTCAAATTTACAATTAGCTATAAATACTCTTCCACTAACTCAATAAATGAAGTATGGCTTTACAAGCACAAAAATGGCCATTCATGGAATGTAGATGATATTAATGTGCAAGAAGAAATTTGGGACTTTTTCACTAAATATATTACTTCGAATAATACATCAATAAATGCCGAAACTTTAAAACCAAAGAAAAAGCTTGTAAGAACTGTTAATCTTTTTGGTCAAGAAGTAGGTCAAATAAAAAATAAATTCATTTTAAATATTTATGATGATGGTACGGTAGAGAAAATAATATTGTTGGAGTAGTGGTAGACGGTCTTTAAACCCTTACTCCCATTACACAAATATCATCGATTTGTTCTAAATCCCCTCTCCATTCTTCAATTTCTCTATTAAGTAATTCTCTTTGTTTTATCATATTCTCTTCCTGTATAGAAAGTAAAAAATCTTGAAACTTTAAAGATTTATATTTTTTACCTTTCCCCCCCCCAAATTGATCTACAAATCCATCTGAAAAAATATAAATACTATCTCCTTTTTTAAGCTTTATTTCATGTGATTTAAACGGTTTACTATATTCAAAGCTACCTATAGGTTGTCTATCACCACCAATTTTGGTTAACTTATTATCTCTAACCATCCATAGAGGGTTAAATGCTCCAGCATACTTTAATTTATTACCTTCAATACAACAAAGCGCAATATCCATACCGTCTTTCACGTTTTCTTCACTGTGACCGAATTCTTCAACTACTAATTCTTTAGTGTTGTCTAATATTTTGCCAGGATCTGTTAAATTATACTCTCTTACCGATCTATTTAAGGCGTTGTTACATACTAAACTTATCATAGCTCCGGGCACACCATGTCCAGTACAGTCAGCAGCAGCAAAGTAGGTTTTATTATCATGGTATTCTAGCCAGTAAAAATCCCCAGCAATTACATCTTTTGGTTTGTAAAGAACAAAACTATCTTTTAAATATGCTTTTACAGCTCTGTTCGAAGGTAAAATGGCAGATTGTATTCTTTTGGCATAATTAATAGAGTCTAATATTTCTTTGTTTTTTTCCTCAAATCTTTCTCTTGCTTTTCTATCTTTTATCTGAGCTTCTTCTTTTAATTTTAGGGTGTAGCGCCTTTGACTAATATATTTTCTAGTAGTATAAATTGAAAATGAAATAAGAAGAAATAGTGATCCCCATATTGGAATTGCAGTTTTAGGGTTTAAATACCAAGGGCCAACAACTGAAAAATTGAATGATAATGGATTTGAATAATTCATATCTCTATCAATCGATCTAAAAACTAATTTATATTTTCCTGTCTTTTCAGGCCTAAATACAAAGTCATTTGAAGCTATTATTTTGTCAATTTTTTTTCCTTTTCTTTCTACCTCAATTATATATTTTTGTTTTTCTTTTTTGGTGTTGTAACAATTAGAGTTTAATGAAAATGAAACTTTTTCATCAACAATAAATTTATCCTTAAAGTTTTCTGAAAAATTATAAGATTCATTTGTGGTTTCAATTTTTTCAACAAATATTTTTGGTGTTTGATGTTTAGGAGTATATGATGTGATTCCATATCTAGAGCCAAACCAGTATTTATTTCCATTTGAACCACAAATTGATTTGATCGTATTATTATGTAGCCCGTCTCTAGAATCAATACTATTCCAAATATTGCCGTCGTAGAAACATACTCCTCCGCCATACGTTCCAACCCAAACATTGTCTAAGTCATCTACATATAATGTAAAAGATTCATCAGAGCTAACACCATCTTTAATTTTATGCTGATTAAAATTCTCACCATCAAACATTTGAACAGCTCCTCCATCCAAAGCTATCCAATAGTTGTTTTTAGAATCGACAGAAATTTCTTCTACATTGTTATTAGAAAGTCCATTTTCTGTATTGTAATTAATGAAATTTTCTCCATCAAAAATCGAAAAACCTGAACCATAAGTACTGTATATTATTTCATTATTATTTCCTATTGTTACCGCACAATTTGCTTTAGGCTGAATAGTCCCATTACTCTCGTTATAAATAATTAAGGAATCATTTTTAAATTCTCCAAGCCCAAAAGTAGTAGCAATCCAAATATCACCATTATTATCAAATTCTATATCCTTAACTTCCAATGATTTTGGTATTTTCAGTAATGTAGTTAAATCTTCAATTTTATCATTTACAAGCCTACTTACTTTTGAGTTTTGAACTATCCAAAGAGATCCATCTCTTGAAAATTCTAGATCTAATACAAAATCATTTTCAAGTTTAGAATTATCCTTGTCATAAATTTTAGTGACAATATCGTTATCAATTTTATATAGTCCTTGATTTCCACCAGCCCATAATATACCGTTATCTGCCAATTTAATATCAAAAATAAATTCGTTAGACTTAAGACCTTGCTCAGTCATTATTTTTTTAAATGAATTTAAATCATACTCAAAAATCCCACCCGAAGATGAAATAAAGTAAACACCATCCTTTGATTTGGATATAGACCTTACTATAAAATCTTTTAAACCATCTTTTTCTGGATTGTTAATCCCAATTATTTTTTCATCTTTCATTTTCACCAACCCTTTTTGGGTTGCAATCCATACTCCATTATTATCTATTAAAATGTCAAGTATAAAATTACTTGGTAATCCATCTTCCGTTCTATAAGTTATAAACTTTAGTCCATCATATTTTAAAAGTCCATTACCCTGGGTTCCTAACCAAATATTTCCTTCAGTATCCGTTTCAATTACAGTTATATTCGTTCCGTTAAAGAATTCGTTAGAGTACGCTATTGGTTTAAACTTTTTACCATTATAAACTGCAAGTCCACTTCCATTTCCAATATAGATATTATTACCAAATACTTTAACCTCTCGTGTGTATCCATTACAAAGACCGTCTAAAAAATTATAATTTTCAAAATTGTTATTATTTTTCAAAATTGAAAAACCTGCATTTGTTCCAATTAAAATATCACCATTTTTTGAGTTTTGAGATATTGAATTAACGGAGTTAGTTGGGAGACCGTCATTTTTTGTGAAATGATTTAAGATATCACCGTTTTTCCATTTAACTAAACCTTTTGTTTGGAACCCAATCCATATATATCCTTTGTCATCTTCAAAAATATCAGTAATTGGGTCATTAGGTAATCCGTTTTCATAATTGTAATTTTTGATTCTTATACCATCATATATTGACAAACCATTAAATGTTCCTATATACAGTAAATCTTCTTTAGAAACCATAGTTTTTAATACCGATGGACTCAACATTCCATCGAACATGGTGATTTTATCCCACGAACCATTTATCTGTTTCGATATATTGAAATTTAGATTTTCTATTTTATTAGAATTACTGTTAATTTCAATTACAGTTCTTTTTCCATTTGATTGATGAAATAGATATTCATCATTTTCAAGAATTTGTAAATTCCATTTTCCTAAAGGAGCTAGAAATTTATACTTGCCATCTATGTCTGTAAGAGTCGAAATGAAAACTTTTTTAGTTTCATCATCTATAAGCTTTATTTGAATCCCTTGTTGTGGAGTCTTTTTATCAATTGTAAAAACTTTCCCAGAAATAATAGATTTTTTTGAAATAATTAGTTTTTCCTCATGAATTTCTTTTTCATCTAAAGAAATTGTATTTGACCATATATAATTTTCACTTTTAGTACTAATAATTTTATAATCTCCCGGCTTTAACCATAATTTTTTTTCACCATTTTTATCTAGCTGTCTAGTAATAGATATTTTATCTCCTTTAACCTTGAAATAGCCAAACGAATGAGGGTTGCCATCTTCGCTTACAACTTTTAATTTTAGTTGGCCCATATTTGGATTTTTTATATTAAAGCTTACTATTGATTCATACGTTCCGTAAGATTTACCAACTATAAGAATTTCGTTCCCCCCCTTTTTAAACTTAAAATCTACATCAGAACCACCTTGAGAATTTACTTTCTTCCCATTTATATAAATATCTTGATTAAGCATATAACTTCCCCAGGATAAACCACACAGTTGTACTTTATCAAATTCTACAATACAAGTAGCTATAAAAGTTGTCTTATAATCTATTGAATCAAACAATTGATAAAAACTAATGCTTGATTTTAAATTTTTTGAAAGATTGATTTTTCGAACATTATTTTGATTTAATCTTCTTAAGAAATTTTGAGTATTGGATGTTAGATTTGATAAACTATCATTGTTTAAATTTTCAACTTTTGCAACAATCCACTTTTTAATAAATTTATTTTCTGATGAATTTATAGGGAGCTCAGTTTGCGAACAAAAGAAATTAGATATTAAAATTAAACTTCCTAGGAAAAATATTTTCTTAATCATTTTTTATTATTTAAAATTTAAACTCTCACCCCCATAATACAAATATCATCGATTTGCTCTTCCTTTTGCATCCAATTTGCCAACTCTATTTCTAATAATTTATTTTGCTTTTTTTCATCTTCTTTACTTATTTTAAGAAGCAATTTTTTGAAATTTGCAGTCATATATTTTTTTCCATTTTCTCCACCAAATTGATCTTGATATCCATCAGAATAAATATAAATCATATC
>JADHMB010000091.1 GCA_016780365.1 Flavobacteriales bacterium | reverse complement strand
CTATGTACGCCCTCTGAATTAAAAGCACTTGAAGAAAGATGGGCAGTTGCTCAACTTCTATTTGAAGATAAATTATCTTATAGAGAAATAGCAGCAAAATTAAAAACAAGCACAACTACAGTAACTAGGGTTGCTCGCTTTCTATCAAGCGAACCATATCAAGGATATAAAAAAATTCTTAAAAGGATTAAAAAATGAATAATCGTTTAACTATTGCCATACAAAAGAAAGGTAGGCTGTTTGATCAGAGCACAGATTTAATAAAAAAATCAGGTATCAATTTTTCTACTAAAGGAGATAATCTTTTAGCTAAATCTAATAATTTACCAATAGATATTCTATTTGTTAGAAGTGATGATATCCCTTCATTGGTATCAAATGGAGATGCTGATTTGGCTATAGTAGGAGAAAATGTATTAATTGAAAAATCTCTCTTCAAGAGAACTTATATCGAAAAAATTATAGATTTAGGATTTTCTAAATGCAGATTGTCATTTGCAGCACCAAAAAATAATAAGATTAAGAGCTTTAACAATATGAAGATCGCTACATCTTATCCAAATACTGTTAAAAAATATCTTAAAGATAATAATATAAATGCCTCTGTTACAAATATACATGGCTCTGTAGAACTAACACCATATATAGGCATGTCAGATATAATCTGTGATTTAGTCTCATCGGGCGCAACTTTAGAAGCAAATAATTTAAAAGAAATCGAAGTAATTTTACAATCACAAGCAGTATTAATAAAAAATAAAAATTTAAATAATGAGAAAGAAAAAATAGCAGATAAAGTTATAAGCAGAATGCAGGGTGTGGTGAATGCAATTGAAAGTAAATATGTGATGTTGAATGTTGATGCATCAAAAGTTAAAGATATATGTAAACTACTTCCCGGATCTGAATCACCAACAATAATCCCTTTAGAAGATAGCAAAAAAGTAGCAATTCATGCTTTATGCCAAGAACCTATTTTTTGGGAAACTATGGAAAAACTTAAAGCAAAAGGAGCTTCTTCTATACTTGTCATGCCTGTAGAAAAAATATTAAATTAAAATGAAAAATATAAGATTAACAAAAAATATTCCTACATTAGATTTTCAAGAATCTAAGTTATCTAGAAAAGATATTAATACTGTAAAGAGGTTTAAATCATTAGTTCTTGATAATGGTGATGACGGGATTAGGGAAATCTCTAAGCTTTTAAAAGAAAAGGCACTTAATAATTTTAAAGTTACTAATTCCGAGTTTAAGCAGGCTGATAAATTACTTAGTGATGATATTAAAAATGCGATATTAATTGCGTACTCAAATATTAAAAAATATCATGAGAAACAACTTGAAGGTCTTTCAATTAAGAGTATTGAAACAACAAAAGGCATTAAATTGTGGTCTGAGTTTAAGCCTATTGATGTTGTAGGTCTTTATGTACCTGGTGGAACAGCTCCACTCTTTAGCTCTTTTTTAATGCAAGCAATTCCAGCAATTATTGCTGGTTGTAAAAATATTATTGTCTGCACTCCTCCTGATAAGAATGGAAAAATTGACCCGACAATATTATGGGTAGCAAATTTACTAAATATAAAGAATATTTTTAAAGTTGGTGGCTCGCAAGCTATATTTGCTATGGCTTATGGAACAAAATCAGTTCCTAAATGTTTAAAAATATTTGGTCCAGGAAATCAATATGTAACACTGGCAAAAATGTTAGTAAGTAATAATGTTTCAATTGATATGCCAGCAGGTCCAAGTGAAGTTTATGTTGTTTCAGATGATGAGGATAAAATAGATATAATAGCTTCAGATTTGTTATCACAACTTGAGCATAGCAAGGATGCAAAAGCTGTTCTAATTTCAAAAAATAAATCTTTGGTTAAAACTATTTCTAAAGAAATTGATTTACAAAAAAAATTATTGAATCGACAAAATATTTTAATATCAAGTCTAAAAAATATTTATTTAGTTAATGCAGCTAACGATCAACAAATTATTGATTTTATAAATATTAATGCTCCTGAACATCTAATTCTTTTAGATGAAGATTTTTCAAAAATTGCTCCATATATTAATAATGCTGGTTCAGTTTTTTGTGGTAAATATTCTCCAGAATCATTTGGTGATTATGCATCAGGTTCAAACCATACTCTTCCAACAGCAAGATCAGCAAAAACATATTCCGGTCTATCGGTAAAAGATTTCGGAAAAATAATTACATTTCAAACAGCATCTCCAGAGGGTTTTATAAACTTAGCGCCAACAGTAAAAATTCTTGCTAAGGCTGAATGTTTAGATGCGCATGCTAAAGCAGTAAGTATTAGAGAGAAATACGCTGAAGAGGATAATATCGTAAAACCAAGAACATCTTTTATTAAGAGAGACACAAAAGAAACAAGTATATACATAAATCTGAATATTGATGGAACTGGAAATTATAATATTAATACCGGTCTTAAATATTTTGATCACATGCTAGAGCAATTTGCTAAACATGGACGATTTGATATCACGATAAATTCTATAGGAGATCTTGAAATTGATGAACATCATACAATTGAAGATGTTGCTATTACTCTTGGGGATGCTTTTAAACAAGCACTGGGTGATAGAACAAATATTGAAAGATATTCATCAAACCAATCATTGGTTATGGATGAGACCATTTCTAATGTAAGTATAGATATGGCATCTAGAAATCTATTAAAAATGCAAACATCAAAACTAAGAGAGTATGTAGGCGATTTTCCAACAGAAATGTTTGAACACTTCTTCATATCATTTGTAAATACTTTAAGTTTTACATGTCATATAGATACAAAGGGATCAAACAGTCATCACATTGTAGAAGCTACGTTTAAAAGTTTTACACGTGCCCTAAGCGATGCACTTAAACAAAACAACAAAAATATTGCATCAACAAAAGGAATCTTATGAAGATTGGTATTATTGACTGCGGTGGAGCAAATCTAAATTCAATATATTATTCATTTAAAAGAATTAATATTAAAGCATTCATAAGTAACTCTTTATCTGAGCTTAAAAAAATGGATGCATTTATCCTACCTGGTGTTGGTTCAGCAGGAATTGTAATGAATAAATTAAAAGAAAATAATCTAATCAATTTAATACAAGAAACTACCAAACCAACTCTTGGTATATGTATTGGTATGCAAATATTGTTTGATTATTCAGAGGAGGACAACACTGATTGTCTTGGCATAATTAAAGGAAGTGTTAAAAAAATAAAACCAAATAAGGAAATTAAAGTTCCTCAAATGGGTTGGAACAGGGTTATAACAAGTATAGATGATATTAGTGGCTATTATTATTTTGCAAATAGCTACTACACAGACAATGATGAGCATGCGATTGGTCATAGTTATTACGGAAAAAAATTTAATTCCATTGTTAAAAAAGATAATTTTTTTGGGTGTCAGTTTCATCCAGAAAAATCATCAGATATTGGTGAAAAATTTATCAAAAATTTTATTAACCAAATATGAGAATAATACCTGCGATAGATTTATTGGATGGTAAGTGTGTCAGATTGCTTAAGGGTAATTATTCAAAGATATCAAATTATAATGATAATCCTCTTGACCAAATTAATGAGTTTATAAAAGCTGGCTTTGACTATATCCATATTATTGATCTAAACGCTGCTAAGTCAGGCGGTGATGAAAATCTTCTATTAATTGAAGAAATTTTACAAATTAAAAATATTAAAGTTCAGGTAGGCGGCGGAATAAGAGACATAAAAAAAATTGAAAGACTATTTTCTTATAACGTTGATAGAGTAATAGTTGGTACGGCGGCTATTACAGATAAAATTTTTCAAAAAGAACTTAGAAATAATTTTGCAATAGAAAAAATAATTTATGGATTAGATTTTAAAATTATTAACAACTCTCCCCTACTTTCAGTTAATGGATGGACAGAAAATACAAATATCAATTTGTTTGATTACATAGAAGAAAACCATTGGATTAAAAATATTTTAGCAACAGACATTTCCCTAGATGGAACTCTTGAAGGACCAAATATTAATATTTATAAACAAATCTTAAAAAATAAAAAGCTTAATTTAATAGCCTCAGGAGGAATTGGTTCTATTAAGGATATAAATAAACTTAATTTAATTAATAGTCATGAATGTGTTGTAGGCAAAGCAATATATGAAAATAGAATCTCACTAAAAGAACTTCAAAATGTTAACTAAAAGAATTATTCCATGCCTTGATGTTAAGAATGGTTTGGTTGTTAAGGGCGTACAATTTAAAGATCATGAAATTGTTGGATCGATTCTAGATTTAGCACAAAAATATAGCAACGAGGGAGCGGACGAATTAGTTTTTTATGATATTGGCGCTAGTACTTATAACGGAATTGTTTCAAAAGAATGGGTAAATTTGATTGCTGAGGTTATTAACATCCCTTTTTGTGTTGCTGGTGGAATAAGAACTGTAAATGATGCGAGGGAAATTTTAAATTCAGGAGCAGATAAAATATCAATTAACAGTCCAGCTATTGAAAGACCCGAGCTTATAAAAGAACTTGCTGATGAATTTGGCAGTCAATGTGTTGTAATTGGAATAGATTCAAAAACTGTTGGCGATAAATATTTTGTTTTTTCCCACACTGGTGATGAAAAAACTATAACAAATACAAAGTTAGAAACAAAAAATTGGATAGATACTGTTCAAGAACTAGGTGCAGGTGAAATTGTATTGAACTGTATGAATCAGGACGGGGTCAGGAATGGATATGATATTAATCAACTAAATATAATGCTAGCAAATTGTGACGTTCCATTAATAGCATCCGGAGGAGCTGGCCATGAGATTCATTTTAATGATGTTTTAAAAAAAACTGATTCCAGTGGAGCATTAGCTGCAAGTGTATTTCATAAAAATCTAATAAATATAAACGACTTAAAAAAATATCTAAAAAAAGAGTTAATTAATATCAGGAAATAAATATGGACATAAATAATGTTAAGTGGGATAGCAAAGGTCTAATACCAGCAGTGATTCAGGATGATTCATCACTGAATGTTTTAATGATTGGTTATATGAACAGCAAATCTCTTGAAATAACAGTCAAAACAAATGAAGTTACTTTTTACAGCAGATCTAAACAAAAACTTTGGACAAAAGGAGAAACTTCAGGCAATAAACTAGTAGTTAAATCAATTGAATTAGATTGTGATAATGA
>JADHMB010000090.1 GCA_016780365.1 Flavobacteriales bacterium | reverse complement strand
TGCCTTTTTATCTTTACCTTCGTAATAATAGGAAGTTGCAGTTTTATCTAAAGCCATAGACTCTTGCTCCTTGAACCACTGCTGCAGATATGGAATTTTTTCTTTTTTTAAATGTTCAGTACAGATATTTATTACTTCTTCTTGTAGTTCTAAATCTTTTTGCGGATCTGTTATAAATACTAAATCACTCCATTGCTGTAATAATTTTATTTTAGCAGTATCGTTTTTAGATTTCTTAATTCGTCGCTTAATAAGCTCTATTTTAGTAGAAGCTCTTGTTACAACTTGTTGACCATGTAGCAATAATCCACTAAAAACAAGTACAACTATAAAATTGAAAACTTTTAAACTCTTCATTTAGTTTGATTTATTTTTTTCACCATTGTTAAAATAGTAGCTATTCCGACTGTCTCATCAGTTTCATCGTAAATATCAACAAGAAATTTAACTATCCCTTTTGCTATATCTTCTTCGTCTTTTTTCTTCTGGTCAATTTTTTCTTTTACAGTAAATCTTACCCCAATAGTAGCACCAACATACACTGGTTTAGTAAATCTACATTCATCAATTCCATAATTTAATAGAACAGGTCCTTTAGCAGGATCTACAAAAAGTCCTGCTGCTTTGGATAGTAAAAAATAACCGTGAGCTACTCTTTCTTCAAAAATGGTCCCATCCAAAGAAGTTTCGTCCATATGAGCATAAAAATTATCTCCACTTACATTGGCAAAATTAACTATGTCTGCAGTAGTAACGGTGTGTTTGTGAGTAAATACTGTATCCCCGACATTCAGTTCTTCAAAATGCTTTCGAAATACATGTGGATTTGATTCAGGTTGGTTTCCTCCAATTTGAAACTGTTCTGTGATTTTGGTTATTGTTTCAGGATGGCCTTGAATAGCAGTTCTTTGTAAATAATGTTTTATTCCTCTTATTCCACCCATTTCTTCTCCGCCTCCAGCTCTTCCTGGGCCTCCATGAGCAAGAAGTGGCATTGGAGATCCATGACCAGTACTTTCTTTAGAACATCTAGAATTTAATACCAATATTCTTCCATTGGTATGTGCAGTTTCTACTACAAATTCTTTGGATTTTTGGTCGTCATTGGAAACAAAAGAAGTTACCAAAGACCCTTTCCCCATTTCTACCAATTCTACAGCTTCCTCCATATTTTTATAAGGAATTAAAGTAGATACCGGACCGAAAGCTTCAATATTATGCACTGCATCTTTAAAAAATGGGTCGTCGTTTCTAAATAGAACTGGAGAGAAAAAAGCACCTTTTTCTTCTGAAGCGTCTACAAGATTTAAATTTGAAGAGTTGTCAAAAACTTTTTCTTGACTTTCCATAAGTAATTCTACATTTTCTTTAACTCTTTCCACTTGAATTTTAGAAGCCAAAGCTCCCATTCTAACATCTTTGTTTTCTGGATTACCAATAATAGTTTTTTCAAGTTTTGTTATTAAAGCTTTTTGAACTTGATCAATTTTATTTTCTGGCACTAAAATTCTTCTAACTGCAGTACATTTTTGACCTGTTTTAGCAGTCATCTCTCTATATATTTCTTTAATGAAAATATCAAACTCATCTGAATTTTCATCTACATCCTCTCCTAAAACACATGCGTTAAGCGAATCAGCTTCCATATTGAAAGGCACCGAGTTTTCTAGTATGTTAGAATGAGATTTTAAAATTTTTCCGGTAGTTGCAGAACCTGTAAATGTGACTATATCGTTGTGTCCAACATGGTCTAGAATCCCTTTTCCAGTTCCAGGAATTAGTTGGAGACTACCTTCTGGCAATATTTTAGAATCTATAATTTCTTTTACCATCAGCTCTGTCAAATAAGAAGTATACTCAGAGGGTTTTACAACTGCTGCAACACCTGCCATAAGATTAACAGCAATTTTTTCTAACATTCCCCAAATAGGAAAATTGAAAGCATTAATATGAACAGCAACACCTCTTTTTGGAACCATAATATGATGTCCAATAAATGTTCCGTTTTTGGAAAGATTTGCCATTTGTCCGTCTATGTAATATGGAAGGTCTGGGAATTGTCTTCTTAAAGATGCATTGGCAAATAAATTTCCGATTCCTCCATCAATATCTATCCAAGAATCTATTCTTGTTGCTCCAGTGGCTTTACTAAGAGTGTAAAATATTTCTTTTCTTTTATTTAAATGAAGTGCCAATGATTTTAGCATTTCACCTCTTTGTTGAAAAGTCATTTTTCTTAAAGAAGAACTTCCTTTTTTTCTGCCATATTCTAAAATGGAACTAAAGTCTAAACCTTTACTAGAAGTTGTACTTATAATTTCTCCAGTTATTGCATGGATATGGTCAATTTCTGTTCCCTCACCAGAAATCCATTCTCCTAAAACATAGTTTTTAATCTCCATTTATACAACTTTTCTTAAATATAAGAATTTCAATAAATAAAGGGGTTTAGTACAATATTTTTTGAAGAGTCTAAGGATGTTAATCTTCCTTTTATTTCAAATTCTGTCTTATTTTTTTTTGAGCAAATAAAGTCTAACTTCTTGAAATTCATTTTTTTCAATATTGTCATGAATCCTTTCCATGCCCATTCATCGTGGTTTTGAGCAATCATTTTTTCAAAGTCTATAAAAAATTGGAAAAAGTTATTTTTTTCATCTTTTAATAAATAATCTTTACGATAATTTGTCATAGAAAATCCTTTGAACTCATTATTCAAAGAGTAATTAAATTCAGAGTTTTCTATTTCTAAGGCTACAGAATCTAGTTTTTGATGTCCAAGTAATATATTTACGTCCAAATGTTTGTAAAATGTATTAATATCTCTTTTAGATAATAGCTTGGCTATATTTTTAATTTGATGAATACTTAAAACTATTCGACCATCTAAATTTCCATCCCTTGTTATTTGTTTCAATATGGTTTTTGGTATTTGATTGGGATTAAAATTTCCTGAGAACTCTGCCCAACCATAATTAGTGGAATTTAACTGATCATCATTTTTAAAAATGAAATTTTCATCTATATTTCCTGTGCCAAGAAAATCTATTTTATTACTTTTTAAATCAATTGCCCCTTTTAAATTACTTGTGCCAACACTATTTAAAATTTCTAGATTTTGAAATTGGTAAAGAATACTTTTTTTATTTTCTTGGTAATATTCTACGATCTCTTTATTAGCATTTGTTGTATCTGCGTTTAAACTAATTTCTTTTAGTTGAAAATAAAGACTGTCTTTATTGACTTCTCCATATTTGAAAATTATATATAGTTGGTTGTATTTTTTATTATTGAAAACAAAAGTGGAATAAGTTTTATTAGAAACAATTTCTTTAAACCCCTCTTTTATTAAATTCCCATTTACTTTACCTATTGAATAATCGGAGTCCTTCACTTTAACAATTCCATTTAACGATTGAGTGTTGTTGTCCAAATAAATTACTGTAGGCTCGTTTAATATTACTCCGTAATCTACAGAGCTATTAATAAGTTTAAATTTTTTAAAAAACTTATAAAATTTAGTAAGTTCTAGGGGATGTTGCAAAAAATAACTTGAAAATCCCTCTACAATTAAATCGTTATGAATCAACAAATAATTTGAAGTGTTTTCTGGAATAGACTTAATATTTAAATAGGATGGTTTATTAGCTCTAGAAACAAAAACTACAGAAAAAATAACAATCCCAATTATTATGGCTACTAGGGCAATATAAAATTTCTTTTTTTTATTCATATTAACTATACTACCCAATATTTAGTAGTATCTATCCCAAAGAGTTCTTGCTCTTCTTTCCAGTTTTCAAAACAATCTTTGATAATTAATCTCATTTCTGATTCATTAATAAAATGACTTTTTGGAATTTCTTTTGAATTTAAGACAGATTTAATATCCTTTTTTATTTTCTCCTCCCAAAATAATTGAGCTTCATTTTTAAAGTTAAAAGCATTGTTTTCTTTTATGATGTCTATCGCAATAGTTTTAGCTTCGTGGGTATAATCACTATGAGGTTCTGCCACTTCAATCAAATCTTTTGCTTGGTATTTTAAAAATTTTTCTCTAAGACTCATTGTTAAATATTTTAGTAGCTGCTGTAAATGGATCTAGGTTTCTTTTTTTAACAGACTCTTCCATTTTTTTTACCTTTTCTTTCACATTGTCTTTGGATAAAAAGTCCTCGATTAAGAATTGGTTTAATTTTTGGTGAAACCAAAAAACGTCTTGTTTAGATCTATTGTTATTTATCCAGTTATTTTCAATGCCATGTTTTTGGAATTTTTCAAGTAATTTCCATATTTCCGCAATTCCTTTATTTTCAATACTAGAACACGTCTTAACCTCAGGTATCCAATGGTTGTTTTTTTTAGGCAGTAAATGAATTGCATTTTGATAACTGTTTTTTGCAATTTTTGCATTTTTCTCATTGTCTCCATCACTTTTTGTGATAGCAATTCCATCTGCAAGCTCCATTATTCCTCTTTTAATTCCTTGTAATTCGTCACCAGCACCTGCTAATATTAATAGTAAGAAAAAGTCTACTACATGTTTTACATGAGTTTCAGATTGACCAACTCCAACAGTTTCTATTAATATAACGTCAAATCCCGCTTTTTCACATAGTAAAATAGATTCGTAGGATTGTTCTCCAACTCCTCCAAGCTCGCCTCTTGAAGGGCTTGGTCTAATAAATACGTTTGGTTCTTTACTAAGTTCTTCCATTCTTGTTTTATCCCCAAGAATACTCCCTCCGTTAATTTTAGAACTTGGATCAATTGTTAACACTGCAACACTTATGCCCATAGAGGATAAATGCTTGCCAAAAGTTTCAATAAATGTACTTTTTCCAACTCCAGGACTTCCAGTTATTCCAATTCTAAATGATATATGATCGGTAGGTGGTAATTTAGAAAGTGCAGAATAAATTAGAGCCTTATCCTCTTTTCTTTGGCTTTCTAGCAAGGTTATAGCTTGAGAAAGAATCGCTGGATTTGCATTAGAAATTCCATTAATAATCTCCTTAATATGGAGATTTTTCTTGGGTTGGTAAATATAGTTTTCGTTAAACTTCTTTATCATCTAGGTAAAGTTATAAATTTGTAGTTCAAATTCATATTTTGGAATTACACAGTATAAGTTATACAGATTTAACAACAAATCAATTTTTTGAATTGCTTAAATTAAGGATTAGTGTCTTTGTAGTAGAACAGAACTGTCCTTATCAAGAA
>JADHMB010000089.1 GCA_016780365.1 Flavobacteriales bacterium | reverse complement strand
GATGGAGTTATTGACCAATATCGCTTCTTTGATATCAAAACTAAAGTGTATGGTTCAAATGGCTCACCTTGGGATTTTGAGGAATTTACAGATGAAGAGGGTGAATGGATAGAAAAATATGAGTCATTTGAGGATTTTGGTTATGAATCCGATGAAATTTCAGAAAAGTTATATAATATGCGTTTAGAGTTTGCCAAAAAGTATCTTAATGAAGCATCTCAAGAAAATATGCTTTATGAAGCTGCAGTACCTTTTGAAAAAAGAGATATGCTAAAAGAGGATATAAATGCTGGAATTCTAGTATTTGAAGAGGGCGATAAAAGTATAGTGCCTGAGGATTGAAAATCATGGTTATTTTAGAAAACTAAATTAATATAGAAACTAATGGTTTTATTAAATAATATGGGAAAGAAATATATAATTTATATATTAGACATATTCTAAACCACTAAAATAATGACCATCCAAGCAGGGGACATACTTTCTTACAGTGGCGAAAAAACAACCATTGCAACAGAGCCACTAAAATCTTATTTGGAGACTAGAAGTGATGTTGGTTTTATATATAAATCTACTGCTTTGGTAAGAGGTTATATTGGCACTTGGGAAATCAAAAGCAAAAAACTTTACCTTGTTTCTTTAGCTGGTTTTATTGAAAATAACGAGAAAGTGGACCTTAACTATTTATTCCCAAATAAAACAGAAGTGTTTGCCGATTGGTTCTCTGGTGATATTAGAATTCCTGAGGGAGAACTGCTTGAAAAAATTAATTTAGGATACGCCTCTGTTTTTGAAAAAGACCGAATTCTTACCATTAAAGAGGGAATACTAATTAGTGAAACAGTAAAAAATAATACAAAATCAAACAATATAAATCACAACTGACAGATCACAACATAAATACGTTACGCTCTAACTTGTTATATTAATTGATTAATTAGGAATCTCACCAAATAAAGAATTAAATGTTCTGTTAGATATGTTGGTTTCATTTTGATTCTAGGAACCAACCGGACTAGTTAGCTGTTTTAAATTATTTATTATGAAAGCATTATCCAAATCAAGATTCAAATTAGGCTTAGAATGTCCAAATAAAGTATACTTTTCTAATAACAAAGACATTTTTTATAATTCTAAAAATGAAGACCCTTTTCTAAAGGCATTAGCCAGTGGTGGTTTTCAGGTAGAAGAATATGCAAGACTTCAATATCCAGAAGGGAAACTAATAGATGCTCCTTATAAAGATGACAATTATCAATTTTTTCATGAGGAAACAAAAAAGCTATTAAATCAAGATGAGGTAGTTATTTATGAAGCAGGTTTTCTGTATGATCAACTATTTGTTCGTACCGATATACTGGTAAAAAAAGAGAACGAAATCAAACTTATTGAAGTAAAAGCAAAATCTTACGATCCGCGTGAAGAACATACTTTCATCACTAAAACAGGAAAAATAGTTTCTTCTTGGAAGCCTTATCTTTTTGACTTGGCTTTCCAAACTTATGTTACCCAAAAAAGCTACCCCAATTGTAAAGTAACTCCCTATCTCTATTTAGTAGATAAAACCAAATCAGCAACTATAGAGGGATTGAATCAAATGTTTAGAGTCAAAAAAGAATCAGATAAAAGAACGGGTGTGGAGGTGCTTGCAAATGCTGATTCTGATTTAGGAGAAAATTTAATGGGTTTAATTAACCATTCAGAAACAGTTCAAAAAATTATAAATAATGAATTTAAATACTATGATAATTTAGGTTTTCAAGAAGCAATTAATTTGCTTAGAAGCGTAAGATTAGAAAATAAATATCCCAATTGGCCTACTTCTTTCTCAGCCTGTAAAAAGTGTGAGTTTAAAAAAGGTGATACTAAAGAATTAGCACATAAACAGTCTGGTTTTGAATATTGCTTTCAAAAGCAACACAATTGGAAATCTACAGAGTTTAAAAAATCCAATATATTCAACATATGGGATTTTAAAAATACCACTGTTTTTGAACAGGGGAAGTATTTTAAAGAAGATTTAAATGAAGACGATATCAAACTAAAGCCTGTTGCTAATAAAATTTCAAGAACTGAAAGACAGTGGCTACAAGTAGAAAAAGAAAGAGACAACGATTTTACCGAGTATTTTGACAGAGAGGGGTTTTTAAATGAAAGTAGTAACTGGAATTATCCATATCATTTTATCGATTTTGAAACCTCTATAGTTCCATTGCCTTTTCACAAAGGAAGAACTGCTTATGAGCAAATAGCTTTTCAATTTTCTCACCATATTTTATATGAGGATGGTAGAATTGAACATGCTTCTGAATATATAAATACTTCACCTGGAGAATTCCCCAATTTCATATTTATGCAGCATTTACACGATGCTTTAATTCATGATAACGGTACTATTTTTAAATATGCAACCCATGAAAACACCATTTTAAATGCTATTAGAATGCAGTTGCTAGCTAGTAATTACAGTTTTAAAGAAGAACTTGTTCAGTTTATTGAGTCAATTTCTCATCCTACAGACAATACTGTAAATAAATGGGAGGTTCCACCAAGAGATATGGTTGATCTGTGTCAAATTATTAAAAACTTTTATTATCACCCAAAAACTTATGGTTCTAATTCCATTAAAAAAGTATTGCCAGCTATTTTAGAAACTAGCAATTTTGTTCGATCAAAGTATAGCAAACCCATAGGAAACATCAATGTATCTAGTAAAAACTTTAGTTCTCATCATGTTTGGTTATCCTTAGATAATGGAACTGTAGTTAGTCCATACAGTATGTTACCATCTGTTCATGAAGATATGACTCATGAAGAAATTGAAACTTCACTTTCTCAAATAGAAAATATTGAAGATGGTGGATCTGCTCTTACTGCTTATGGTAAAATTCAGTATACTGATATGACAAAAGAAGAAAGAGAAAAAATAGGAACAGCTTTGAAAAGGTATTGCGAATTAGATACATTAGCCATGGTAATGATTTACGAGCACTTAAACTCCATTTCCTAATTTTGCAAGCTTACAAAGCCCCAGTTTTTCTGACAGACTTAATGAATAATTGGTTGTTGTTTCACAATGTTTTACAGAATTCTAAAATTGGAAAAATTGGTTTGTTTGAGTGGGAATTAAGACCAACCCAAAAATCTGAACTGAAAATTAGAAAAAAGCCTGTTATTAAAGAATTTGAACAGTATGGCAAACCATCAGATTTAAATATATATTTTTTTGAATTAAACTCAACAACTCTTCATGTCTTTGAGTCTCATGGATTTTCACTTTCTGGAACAAAAAACATCTACCAGTATGTATTAAAAAATGGCAAGTTTTATAGAAATGACAAGCCTTTAATTAGTTTTTTAAGCTGATTTTTTTTGTAGATATTTAATAAACACAAAAATCTCCTTAAATTCATCATCTATGAATCGATGGATATATCTTTTATTATTTACAATAATTTTCTCTAACGTTTATTCCCAAGAAAAATGGAGGGGAAACACCACTCCAACCTACAGTGAATTAATTACTCATCTTAAAGAAATTTCCATTTCTCATAGTGAAGTAGAACTTTACAATATGGGACCATCAGATTATGGTTTACCTATTTATGTCTGCATTGTAAATGGGGCAAAAGATTCTACCAATACCTTCAAAAAAGCAAGGGAAGAAACTACTATTTTATTTAACAATGCCATTCATCCTGGTGAGCCAGATGGTATCAATGCTTGTTTAATATGGTTAGATGAGCTTTTAAATAACAAAAAAAGCATTAAAAACTTACCTGTCGTTGCTTTTATTCCAGCTTATAACATTGGTGGAATGCTCAATAGATCTAGTAATAGTAGAGCCAATCAAAACGGACCTAATGAATATGGTTTTCGTGGAAATGCTCAAAATTTAGACTTGAATAGAGACTTTATAAAAATGGATGCGGTCAACTCTTTCACTTTTGCCAAAATATTTCATGCTTTAGATCCCGATGTATTTGTAGACAACCATGTTTCCAATGGAGCAGATTACCAATACGTCTTAACTTATATAAGTTCTCTGAGAGAAAGATTGGCACCAAGTTTAAATAGTATTATTTACGATAATTTATTACCTAATTTAACCAATGCTATAAAAGAAAATCATAAAATAGATTTATTTCCTTATGTAGATTTAAAAGGTAAAACTCCAAATGAAGGAATCGTTTCTTTTAACGACCTTCCAAGATATGCAATGGGATATGGTTCTCTATTTCACTCTATAAGTTTCACAGTAGAAACCCATATGCTAAAGCCATTTCCTATAAGAGTAGAGGCCACCTTGGCTTTCATGGAAGAATTAATTAATTGGACTTCACTAAACAAGTCTTCAATTGAAAAATCTAGAGATAAAGCTAGAAGATTTGTAATAGAATCACCATATTTAAAATACAACTACATTAATTCTTACAAAAAAGATTCTATACTTTTTAAGGGTTATGAGCATTCTTTTCCCATTCATAAAATAACTGGTCTTAGTAGACTTAAGTACGATACTAACAAACCATACACCAAATATGTACCCTTTTACAATAGCTCTGTTGCAAACGATTCTGTACAACTTCCAAAGTTCTATTATATAACCGCTCAGGAAAAAGATGTAGTAGAAAGATTACTAGCCAATAAGGTTCAAATGACCAAGATGCTTCAAGATACTTTAATGAATCTTGGTGTTTATAAAGTGGTTGATTTTGCAGCATCCAAAAAACCATACGAAGGGCATTATAAATTAAAAAATGTCAAAATTCAAAGAGATCAAGAATTAATTCAGTTAAAAAAAGGGGACTGGATGATAAATTCCAATCAAGACGCCGCACTTTTTATTCATTCTGTATTACAACCGGAGTTAGAAGATGCTTACTTAAGCTGGAATTTTTTTGATAGTTACTTACAACAGAAAGAATATTTTTCTAGTTATGTTTTTATAGATAAAATAGAAGAGATTCTAAATAACAATTTTAAGCTAAAAAAAGAATATGAGCTAAAGAAAAAGGAAGATGCTGCTTTTGCCAGTTCAGAGTGGGACCAGCTATATTTTATTTATAAAAGAAGTGCTTATTTCGAAAAAAGCTACAATAGATTACCTGTTTACTTCCAATAAAAACATTTTTAATTATCCTTAATTGATTTCACTTTTTCTGTAAAAACATATAGTAGCATATGTGTTTTCTTCTTTGAGTTAAGCTCTGACGGTCCAGTATAGATATAATTAATTTTAAGTTCTGGATGGTTTTCTTTAAAAGTATTGATGGTGGTTTCCCACACCAATTTATCGGCTAAAAATGGGAAGTCAAATTTGAATACATCTTCAATGACTTCAATTCCTTCAACTGGTGCGCTTACATTAT
>JADHMB010000024.1 GCA_016780365.1 Flavobacteriales bacterium | reverse complement strand
CAATTTGAGCGTAAATCATTTTATAATATCCTGCAACTTTAACAGCATCATCATTAAATATAAAATTGAAATAATTTAAATTAAGCTTCAGTTTCTTATTAATTTTTCTTTTTATTTCGATATTGAAATCTTGAAATAATACACTATCAGATTTTGCAAAAATAGAAGTAGTATAACTATTTCTACTTGTGCTCATATCTGAAATAAATTTTCTTTCAGGCGCATGTGCCGTAGCAAAATTCACAGCTATTGATGTTCCGTACCTCCCACCTAAAACAGTTTTTTTTGGTATTTTATAAAGTACATCTAGCTGGTAGGCAATTTCACCATAAAAATTAGTAGCGTATGGGTAAAGAGTTGCAGCCAAATTATAGGTATGTTGTTTGGTTAGTGCTGGTAAATATCCAATTAAAAGGTCAGTTGGGCCAACATTAACATTTGTGGATCTCCAAAGCATATTATCCATATGTTTTGCTGAAAAATCTATTGCAAATCCCTTGGTTGAGTATCCAAGATTTAATAAAACACCTTCCCCATTTTTGTAGATATAGTTAAAGTTTTCATTTTGATCAGGATATGGATCGTTTATTTTGTGAACATATTCTCCACTGAATCTTATCTTATGGTATCGTAAATTCATTCTTAAGCATGTAGCACCTACATTTTTAGGCATATTAAAAAGAGTTGTATTATTATCTGTATTAAATTTACTTACAAAACTTCCACCTAAAGTTGCTTTTAATTTCCAGGAGTTACTACTATCTAATAATTCATTTAAATTTAACTCACCATCAAAAGCCCTTATAATACCATTTCCGTTTATCAATTTATCTTGAAATGAAAATCTTTGCTTACCAATCATCCCCTTAAGATAGATTCCGTTTTTAGGTTCGTAAGTCAGCCTTATTCCGTCCATTGAGTTGTCTATTCCTAATTGTCTTTCTTCATATGCTCTAAAAATCATCCCACTCCCAAATTGATCATAAAAGTTTCCAATGGTTACTCCAACACCATCTCCCGTCCAAGACATATATCGATAACCTAGTCCTGTGCCATTAAAAGAAGTTGGATAGCCTTCCAAAGTATTTAGATAACTTTCGTATCGTATTCCAGCTCTAAAATCTCCTTTTTGAAAATTAACATTAGCAAAACCATTAAAGCCGTATAAATGCTCAGGAAGTGCAGCACTTATGAGAGTATCTTCTTGGTAATATTGACCAATTGCTTGTATGTTTCCAGAAATTACTCCAGGAGCCCCATCTTGACTAAAGAAATCGGTAGATAAATTAAATATTAAAAAAAATAAAACTATTTTTTTCATTTAGAAATTTTAACGAGTTCTTCGTAAAGCTCCTTTTCATCTCCTGGGGAATAATTATTGTGATCCCAAACAATTTTACCATTCCCATCTACTAAAAAAGTGTGGGGAACATTATTAACATTCATAGCTCTTTTGAGATCTCCATTTGGGTCTAACAAAACCAAATATTCCCAACCTTGAGCATTAATATATGGTTCTACTCTTGTGCTTGACCTTGCATCGTCAATAGATACTGCTATTAATTTAACCCCAGTTTCATCTGTCCAATCATCGTACTCTTCTGCGATTGTATTTAATTCTGCTTTACATGGCTTGCACCATGTCGCCCAAAAACTAATAATGATTGGATTACCATTATTACTGAATTTAGATAGGTTTTTAGTAACTCCATTTACATCTTTTAAATTTATGTTAGGTAATTGGGAATAACCAATTGAAATAATTAAACTTAAACTAAGGGATAAAAAAATTTTATTCATAAATGTTAATTAATTTTAAATCATTTATTAAAAGTTGAACCAAATGTATTCAACCTACATTCTATAAAAATAGAATTATTTACTAGAAATAACCATAATTTATTATGGAAAGTTTAATTCCTTATATTTGAAAAAAAAATTATGAAGCATATTTTATTTTCTCTCAGTCTTGTTTTTTCTAGTTTATTTTCGATTTCTCAAATAAACGTTCTTTGGGATGATGATCCCGGAGTAATTTATAATGGTCAAACAATAAATATTGTTAAAGATTATGCAGGTTTTGATGTTTATATGCACTGTCAAAACACCGGCTCAACAGCACAAGATATTAAGTTTAGAAGGGTTGTTCTTAGTACAAATGACACACTTTTTAACGATCAGTTTTGTGGCAATATTTTATGCTATTCTTGTTTTGGAAGTGATTGGACTACTCCTGCCACTAATCCTGTTCAGCCTGGTGACTCATGTTTAATGAAGGGGACCTTTTACTTTTATGATGGCGGAACTGTCCTTATCAGGTACTATATTTTAGATATTAATGATAATCCTTTAGATTCTGTAGATGTAAATATTGTAAACACAGTAGATTTATCTGAAATAAAAGATGAAAGTATTTTAGCTTATCCTAATCCTACTACTGATTTTTTGAATATTGAAATTTTGAATGCCTCTAATAATAATTCACTTTTTCTATATGATATTTCTGGTAAAAAAGTATTTTCTGCCAAGTTAAATTCGTCTATGAATAACCTTGATTTAAGGCATTTAAAGTCTGGAATATATTCCTACCAAATTTCCAATGGAAATCAACTTTTGAAAAGCGATAAATTGATTCTAAAATAATAATTTTTATATTTTCTTTTTTTCAATTTTCTAAGAACATAAACCTATGTTCTTACAGCTATTATTTTTAATTGTATTTACAAACTATCTTTTTCATTAACAACAATTTGTTATACAATTAGTAAGAATTTGTGTATCGTATTGTTTACAGTTGTTTAAATTAGCTAACAATACTGGACTTATGTCAGAAAAACAATTGAAAAAAGATGCTCTGGATTACCACAGTTCTGGAAGAAAGGGCAAAATTGAGGTGGTTCCAACAAAACCATATTCTTCCCAAAGAGACTTATCGTTGGCATACTCACCTGGAGTCGCAGAACCATGTCTTGCAATTAATAAAGACCAAGACAATGTATATAAGTATACAGCAAAAGGAAACTTGGTTGCTGTAATTTCTAACGGAACTGCTGTTTTAGGGCTGGGAGATATTGGAGCAGAAGCTTCAAAACCAGTTATGGAAGGAAAAGGATTACTTTTTAAAATATTTGCTGATATTGATGTATTTGATATTGAAATTAACGAAACAAATATTGATAAATTTATAGATACTGTCAAAGCAATTTCTCCAACATTTGGAGGAATTAATTTAGAAGATATAAAGGCACCAGAAGCTTTCAAGATTGAAGAGCGCTTGAAAAAAGAATTAGATATTCCTGTGATGCATGACGATCAGCATGGGACAGCAATTATTTCCTCTGCAGCACTTTTAAATGCTCTAGAAATTGCAAATAAAAAAATTGAAAAAGTCAAAGTCGTGGTAAGCGGAGCAGGGGCTTCTGCACAGTCCTGTGTGAAGCTGTATCTTTCTCTAGGAGTTAAGAAAGAAAATATTTTCATGTTTGATTCCAAGGGGTTAATTCACTCTAAAAGAAAAGATTTAGATGAAAATAAAAAGTTATTTGTACAGAAAAGCCAAGATATTTCCCTGGAAAAAGCATTTGTAAATGCAGATGTTTTTTTAGGTCTTTCAAAAGGTGGAATTGTTCAACCCCACATGATAAAGAGTATGGCAAAAAATCCAATAGTTTTTGCCCTAGCAAATCCCAATCCGGAAATTGAATACGATCTTGCTTTAGATACAAGAGACGATGTAATTATGGCTACCGGAAGATCCGATCACCCAAATCAAGTAAACAACGTACTTGGTTTCCCATATATTTTTCGAGGGGCTTTAGATGTTAGAGCTACAAAGATTAACGAGGAAATGAAACTCGCAGCAGTTAATGCAATTGCAAAGTTGGCTAAGGAGCCAGTACCCGATGAAGTTAATGAAGCTTATGATGCTAAAATTATTTCATTTGGACGCACACAAATTATTCCAAAACCTCTAGACCCAAGATTAATTTACTGGGTAGCTCCTGCAGTAGCCAAGGCCGCTATAGAATCTGGAGTTGCTAAAGAGCCAATCAAGGATTGGAAAAAATATGAGTTAGAACTAATGCAACGTCTAGGACTGGATAACAAATTCATTAGAAATTTAACTTCTAAAGCTAAAATAAGTCCTAAAAAAGTAGTTTTTGCAGAAGCTGACCACTACAAAATTTTAAAAGCAGCGGCGATGGCTTTCGAAGAGGGGATTGCAATACCGATTTTACTTGGAAAGAAACACAAAATCCAAAAAATAATTGATGAATATAATTTAGACTTATCTAATTGTGAAATTATTGATCCACGAAATGAAAGCGAATTAAAACATAGAGAAATATTTGCAGAAATTTTACATAAAAAGAGAAAACGAAGAGGACTGACTTTTTATGAAGCAAAAAAATTAATGAGGGAAAGAAATTATTTTGCTGCAGCAATGGTAGAAACTGGGATGGCAGATGTAATGATTTCTGGACTAACAAGAAGCTATAAAGATTCAATTCGCCCTGCTTTAAGAGTTATTGGTGTAGAAAAAGGACTTAATAAAATAGCAGGAATGTATATTTTAATAAGTAAAGATGGTCCAATGTTTTTTGCAGATACTACGGTCAATATTGATCCAACAGTAGAAGAGATAGTGGATATTACTATTTTGGTAGCTAGAACTGTAAAACAATATAAAATAAATCCTAAAATTGCTATGTTGAGTTACTCAAATTTTGGTTCTAATGTAGGGCCAGATGCAATTAAAATGAGAGAAGCAACTAAAATTTTGCATGAGAAGCATCCTGGGTTAGTTGTAGATGGAGAATTACAAGCTAATTTTGCAGTTAACAACGAGTTAATTAATGATTTTTTCCCTTTTTCTTTACTGTCAGATCAGAGTGCCAATACTTTAATCTTTCCAAATTTAAGCGCGGGTAATATTGCTTATAAGTTGGTTAAAGAAATGGGAGATAGAGAAGCCATTGGGCCTGTATTACTTGGGATGAAAAAACCAGTTCATGTTCTTCAAATAGGTTCTTCAGTAAGAGAGATATTAAATATGATTACTCTAGGAGTAGTGGATGTACAAAACCGTAAATAATTATGATAGCGCATATTGAAGGAATTTTAGAATCAAAAACACCAACCCATGTAGTAATTGATGTAAATGGGGTTGGCTATATGCTAAATATTTCTTTGAACACTTATGATGAACTTCCATCAAAGGGAAAATTAAGGCTATTTAGTCACTTAATTGTGAGAGAGGACGCCCATATTTTATTTGGATTTTCAGAAGAAGAGGAGAGAATGATGTTTAGAGAACTAATCAATGTTTCTGGAGTTGGTGCAAGTACTGCTTTAATGGTGCTATCGTCAATGAAACCTGCTGAAGTTGCTCAAGCAGTAGATCAAAGCGATGTAAATGCTTTTAAAAGTGTAAAGGGGATTGGCCTAAAGTCTGCGCAAAGAATAATTGTAGACCTCAAAGGGAAGCTGGATAAAATAGAATCCAATAGCGATTTTTTATCTCCTCAAGGCAATACCTATAAAAATGAAGCGTTATCTGCATTGGTGGTTTTGGGTATAGATAAGAAAAAAGCTTCTAATACAATTGATGAGATATTAAAAAACAATGATGTTTCCTCAGTTGAAGAGCTTATTAAAATGACACTTAAAGCTGTTTAAAAAGACACATTGTTAAATATTTTTTTTAAAAGTAAAGCAGTTTTATTAATTGTTTTGGTCGTTCTAATAGGATTAAAGATCGAAGCCAAACAATATCCTTATGCCCCTGCCGTAGCACTAGATTCGCCGGAAATAGATCTAATCTTTCCAATAAACGATCCTTTAGACCCCACCAACTTTTCACTAGGATTAATAGACTTTCAACTCCCACTGAATATTCAAAACAACGTTCAGTATAATCCTCTAACTGGTCAATATATATTTAATTCTTTACTTGGGGATTCTCTTAATTTTAGACCATCAAGTGAAGTTTCATTGAACGATTATTTAAAGATGCAACACGAGAAGTCCATGACTGATTTTTGGAAAAAGAATTTGGACGAGATGTCAGACTATAAATATAAAACTGTAGAAGATGAGATTAAAATTAATGAACCACCAGCTAAGAAGATTTTTGGAAGTGACTTTGTTGAAATTAGGCCTCAAGGTTCTGCAGAATTAAGTTTTGGACTTAATACCTCAAGAACGGATAACCCTGTGCTTCCAGAAAGAAACAGAAAGATGACTGTTTTCAATTTTGACCAAAAAATACAAATGAATCTTACAGGGAAAATAGGTGATTTAATGGATTTAGGATTTAATTACAATACAGAAGCTACTTTTGATTTTGACAACCAATTGAATTTAGATTATTCAGGAAAAGAAGACGATATTTTACAAAAATTAGAAGCAGGTAATGTTACTCTTCCATTAAATAGCACATTGATTTCAGGTAGTCAAAGTTTATTTGGAATTAAATCAGAATTGAAATTTGGAAAACTCACTGCTACTACGGTATTGTCACAGCAAAAAGGACAGAAAAAAGAAATTGAAGTTTCTGGAGGAGCCCAACTCAATGAATTTGAGATAAATGCAGACAATTACGAAGAAAACCGTCATTTTTTTCTAAGTTTTTATTATAGAGACACTTACGACCAGTCTATGAGAACTCTGCCTTTGATTACGTCTGGTGTTCAAATTCAACGAATTGAAGTTTGGGTTACCAATAGAAATAACTCAGTTCAAAACACAAGAAATATTTTATGTTTTACTGATTTGGGGGAACCAAATGTCAATAATTTAGAAAATCAGTTATGGAATTCAGGACCATTTTCAGTTCCTGATAATGCCCACAATGCTCTTTACAATAATATAACCTCCAATTCAAATGTCAGAAATTATGTAAATGCTAGTAACGAACTTTCAGGTCCAAGTTACAATATGGAACAAGGAATCGAATTCGAAAAGGTAGAAAATGCAAGAATGCTTTCTCCAAATGAGTTTACCTATAATTCTGTTTTGGGTTTTATTTCTTTAAATCAGTCCTTGAATAACGATCAAGTTTTAGGGGTCTCTTACCAATATACTTACGCTGGAAAAACTTACCAAGTTGGAGAACTTTCTACAGATGGAGTAGCAGGACAAAATGCTTTATTTTTAAAATTGCTAAAATCTACCGTTAGAAATCCAAAGAAAAAGCTTTGGGATTTAATGATGAAAAATGTCTATTCTCTTGGAGCATATCAAGTGGATCCAAATAATTTTAGATTAGACATATGGTATAATAACCCTCTAACCTCAATTGATATTAATTATATTCCTAAAACTGGTGTAGATGATAAACTTTTAATTCAACTATTAGATTTGGATAGATTGAATCAACAGCAACAGATGTACCAAGATGGATTATTTGATTTTGTCCCTATAACTGCCAATCAAGGTAAGATTCCCAATGGAGGAACTATAAATCCTAGAAACGGTAGGTTGTATTTTACTACCGTAGAACCCTTTGGAAAAACATTAAAACAAAAAATGCTAAATGAGGGAATTTCATCTACTATAATAGATAAAATAGCTTTTAACCAATTATACGATAGCACTAAAACTGCTGCACAACAACTGCCAGAAATCAATAGGTTTAAAATAAAAGGAAGTTACCAGTCTTCGGTTAGCTCTGAAATTTCTTTAAATGCAATGAATATCCCACAAGGATCGGTCGTAGTTACTGCAGGTGGTCAAATTTTAATTGAGGGATCTCAATATATGGTAGATTATAATTTAGGAAGGGTAAAGATTTTAGACGATGGAATATTAAGTTCTGGTACACCAATTAAGATTTCTTTAGAGAGCAATTCTTTATTTAGTGTTCAAATGAAAACACTTCTTGGGACTCATTTAGACTACAAAATAAATAAGGATGCCAATATTGGAGCAACAATTCTCAAACTAAAAGAAAGGCCTCTAACTCCTAAAGTTAACGCTGGCGACGAACCAATTTCAAATACTATGCTTGGATTGGATGGAGGCTTTAGAAAGGAAGTTCCCGCCTTGACTAAATTGGTGGATATGCTTCCATTTATTGAGACCAAGAAAAAATCTATGGTTAATTTTTCTGGAGAATTAGCTGCTTTAATACCAGGACATAACAAAGCTATTGACATCACAGAAGAAAATGGATCTTCTTACATAGATGATTTTGAGGGAAGCCAAAGCGCAATAGATATTAGAACTATAAATAATTGGGTTTTAGCCTCTGTCCCTCAAGGACAACCAGACCTGTTTCCAGAAGCATCTTTATACAACGACATTAATTACGGAAAAAATAGAGCAAAGTTCTCTTGGTATGTAATTGATCCTTTGTTTCATAGTAGAACATCTTCTTTAACCCCAAGCCATATTAAAGGTTCTGCTTTTCAAGATAACCATCTAATGAGACAAGTACTTGTTGACGAGGTTTTCCCAAATAAACAATTAGGGACTGGACAGTTAACCAATATTCCAGTTTTTGATATTTCCTACTATCCTAAAGAAAGAGGGCCTTATAATTTTGATGTAGAATCAAATAATTATTCTTCTGGAATTGATCCTTCTAGCGGCGAATTGAATGATCCAGAAACTAGATGGGGTGGAATAATGAGAACATTAACAACCAATGATTTTGAAGCTGCAAATATTGAATTTATTCAGTTTTGGGTAATGGACCCATTCAATGAAGATTCAGAGAATAGCTCTGGGGGTGAGTTTTATTTTAATCTTGGGAATGTTTCAGAAGATTTATTAAGAGATGGAAGAAAGTCATTTGAAAACGGCCTACCACCAGATGGAGACTACGATACCTATTCTAGTGAATTGGAATATACCTCTTGGGGGGTTGTTCCAAATACCCAAGTAGTTGTTAATGCGTTTGATAATAATTTATCTTCTAGACAATTTCAAGATATTGGGTTTGATGGATTATCTGACAAACAGGAATTGTCTTATTTCAATAATTATGTTGCTAAAATCCAAAATCATATTTCCGATCAAAATGTTTTATCTAACTTTTTAAATGATCCGTCTGCAGATAATTTCAACTATTATCGAGATGACGATTATGACCAAGAAGAATTAAGTATAAGAGACAGATATAAAAATTACAATAGTCCGGAAGGAAATTCACCAACATCCGAAATGTCTGATACTATGAATGCAGACCGGTATCCAACTTCAGCTTCTACTCTCCCTAATGTAGAAGATATAAACTTGGATAATAACCTAAGTGAATCTGAGAGCTATTTTCAATATAAAATTGATTTCAAGCCCAATAAAATGGAAGTTGGTAAAAACTTCGTTACCGATAAGGTTCTTTACATTGATCCAGATACTCAAAAAGAAGTTTATTGGTACCAATTTAGAGTTCCGGTTACCTCATTTTCTAAAAGAGTAAATGATATTCAAGATTTTAGATCTATAAGATTTATAAGAATGTTTCTCCATGGATGGAGTGAAAATGTAACTCTACGATTTGCAAGACTGGAGCTTATAAGGGGAGAATGGAGAAGATATTTGGGTAGTTTATTGTCTAATGGAGAATTCATTCAGAATGAAGAAGCCAATACTTTTTTTAATGTTAGTGCAGTTAACTTAGAAGACAATGGAACTAGAGATCCAATCAATTATGTTCTGCCAGAAGGAATTATAAGAGAAACGAATTATCAAACTGCAAACTTAGCGCAGCAAAACGAGCAGAGTTTGGTTTTAGATGTTTGTGGTTTGAAAGACGGTGACTCAAGAGCAATTTACAGAAACGTAAACTTAGACATTAGAAATTACAATAAAATTCAAATGTTTGTTCATGGAGAATCTAATGCGGGTTCAGACCCAATTAACGACAACGAAGCCACTATTTTCATGAGACTAGGAACAGATTTTGTTTCCAATTATTATGAATATGAAATGCCAATTAAAGTCTCTCCATGGGGTAATAATGCAGCAAGTTCTGTCTGGCCAGATGAAAACAATATGACCGTTAATTTAAATCATTTAAAAGATTTAAAAAAGAATAGAAACTTTACAGAATCTAGCAATTTTGAAAGATTTACAAGATCTGATCCCGACAACCCTAGCTCCAATATTACAGTAGTTGGAAATCCCAATCTGCAAGGTTTAAAAACAATAATGATTGGGGTGAGAAATCCTAAAAGTAACGATCCAAATAACCAATGGAAACCGGACGATGGCTTAGAAAAATGTCTAGAAGTATGGGTGAATGAGTTAAGACTTAGTGATTTTAATGAAAATGGTGGTTGGGCCGCAATAGGAAGAATGACTGCAAATTTAGCGGATTTTGCAGATATCGCTGTTTCAGGAAACTATTCTACACCTGGTTTTGGAAGCATAGAAAAAAGTGTTAGTGAAAGACAACAAGAATTTATTTATGGCGTAGATGCCTCAAGCACGATAAACTTGGACAAATTTTTTGGAGATCAATCTGGAATAAATTTACCCATGTATGTAGGTTACTCAAGAAACGTCATAAAACCTCTTTACGATCCATTAAGCCCCGATCTTTTATTTGAAAAAGGGGCTAATGAAGAAGAGATTTTTTGGAATGAAAGATTTTACAATGGAATTGATTTAACAGAAAGAAAGTCAATTAATTTTACCAATATTAAGTTTGACAATAAGAAAAAAAGTAGGCCGTCAAAAAAAGACACTCCAAAAAAACTTAATTCAAAACTTTCCTCCGCCGATGAAACAAAAGAAGAGGAAGAAGGTCCTAGTAAAGCAAAAGAAAAAAAGATTAAAAAAAGCACCAATAAAATAGCCTTGCCGTGGGATATTTCAAATTTCAGTTTAAACTATTCTTTTACTGAGTTATCCCATAGAGATATCAACATACGTCAAGACCTACAAAGAAACTATCTTGGTTCAGTAAATTATTTATACAATAGCAAAGTAAAACCGTTCGAACCTTTCAAGAAAAATTCATTTATTGGAAAGTCAAAGTGGCTAAGATTTGTTAGAGATTTTAATATTTATTTACTACCAAAACAAATTGCGGTTAGGTCTAATATGAATAGAACTTACAACATCTTTTCTACTAGATACAATTTCCCTGGAGGAGAAAATTTTGAAGTTCCTCAATTTGGAAAACAGTTTAATTGGGATAGGAATTATGATTTTAAATACGACATTACTAAGAATTTAAAGTTTGATTTACAAGCTACTAATGGGGCATTTGTAAGAGAAACACCAGGAAAAATTGATTATGGAATTTTTGGTTACGAAGACGAGTTAGACCAAGAATTAGTCAATAATAGTCTACGAACGTTTGGGGAGAATATGAACTATAATCATATTGGCAATGTATCTTTTAAATGGCCTTTTAAGAAATTCCCTTTAACTGACTGGATATCCTTAACTACAAGATATACTGGAAATTTTGATTGGACTAGAGCTCCTCTTGCCCTAGATAATGATACGCTTTCAGTAGGAAACATTATTCAAAATTCTAGAGTAATTGCATGGTCTGGAAAATTAAATTTTATAACACTTTACAATAAAGTTCCTTACCTAAAGAAAGTGAATAAAAAGTACGGCAACTCAACGATGTCAAGAGCAAGAAGCAATACCACCAAGGGAGGCTCTAAACCAAAACCCAAACCAAGTGGGGAGAAGGGAGAAAAACAAAAAAAAGAAAAGGAAAAAGAAACCAAGATATTAGATCAGTTTGCTAGAGTTTTAATGTCTGTAAAGAGTGTAAATGCAACCTTTAATACCAATGATGGAATTATGCTTCCGGGCTATGCTAATAAGACCAGTATTTTAGGAATGGACGATAATTGGATAGCTCCAGGCATGGAATTTATTGCTGGAGGATACCAAGAAAGAGATATGTTGGGGAATAAAACTAATTTCATTTTTGCCAATCATGCAGCTGAAAATAATTGGTTAGTAGATACTAATAATTATCAATACATAAGTACTCAATATGCGGTTAACCATACAGAAAACATGACTTTTAAAGCATCTATAAAGCCTATTAAAAGTTTAAGAATAGACCTTTCTGCAGATAGAAATCTAATGGAGAATAGAACCTCTAACTTAGGAATTGGAGACGACAATATGTTTGCACTTTTAAATAACCAGTTCAATGGATCTTTTAGTACTTCTACTATTTCATGGAAGACGGCTTTTGGTCAAGATGTTATGAACGATACAACTTTAAATAATCAAATTTGGGAAAACCTAATTTCATACCGTTCTGAAATATCTTCACTAATGTCACAGTCCAATCCCAATGCCTCCAATAATTTAGAAAATACTGGTTACTATTCGGGATACGATAGCACGCAGCAAGACGTAATAATTGGTGCTTTTATGTGTGCTTATTTGGGAGAAGCCCCCACTTTAAATAATATAAATCCTTTAAGTCAAAGGATTCCACTACCTAATTGGAGAATTACTTTTGATGGACTAGGCAAGATAAAAGCATTTAAGAAATACATTAAAAAGCTGTCATTTACCCACGCATATCGCTCTAATTTTTCATTAGGAAACTATACTACCAATTTAAGTGGACAGTGGGATAGTGAAGGCAATGCAACTGAAACTGATATTGCAGGGAATTTCATTTCTCAAAAACAAATTATGACTATGAATATTCTAGAGCAATTTGCTCCGTTATTAGGGGTTGATCTAACTCTCTCTAACAATATGTCTGTTAAATTTGAAATTAAAAAAGATAGAAATATTTCCCTTAGTCTTTCGAATAATCAAATTACAGAAATTAAGGGAAGTGAAATTAAGTTTGGTTCTGGATATACTTGGAGAAAATTATCTCTGCCAATTAAAATTGCGGGAAAAACATTGGACCCAAGTGATTTAAGAATGAGACTAGATGTTGCAGTTAGAGATAATAAAACCATTATTAGAAAAATTGTAGAAAATCAAAATCAATATACAGCTGGACAAACAGCGGTAACCATACAATTTTCTGGAGACTATAATTTAACAAAACAATTAATGCTAAGGATTTACTTTGACAGAAGGGTAAATACTCCACATGTTTCAAATTCTTTTCCAACGGCCAATACAAATGCAGGTTTTGCTCTTAGATTTCAACTGAGATAATCCTTTTTTTTGTTAATTTGTCAAAAATTTAAAATCATGAATGTTCCTAAAAATTTAAAATATACCAATGACCATGAATGGGTAAAAGTAGATGGAGAAATTGCTACTATTGGGATAACTGATTTTGCTCAGGGTGAATTAGGAGATATTGTTTATGTGGAAGTTGACACTTTAGACGAAACATTAGATAAAGAGGAAGTTTTTGGAACTGTTGAGGCTGTTAAAACGGTTTCTGATCTTTTTATGCCAATAAGCGGAGAAATATTAGAATTTAATGAGTCTTTAGAAACTAACCCAGAAAAAGTGAATGACAATCCATACGAAGATGGCTGGATGATTAAGATAAAAATTAGTGATTCATCGGAACTGGAGGAGTTATTATCGCCAGAAGATTATCAAAATACTATTAGTTAGTTTTCTTTATGGTATGGTTTTTGAACAATTTAATTTAATTAGTTAGTTTTACAATATTATATGAAACCAAAGAAAAACCCACTTGTAGACGCAGAAGACATTAAGTCAAGAACAGTTTATGTTCTTTCAGGACTTGTATTGGTAACAGCTTTTATTTTGTGTCTTGTAGAATATAAAAAGATTGATTTAGCAGGTGCTAGTATAGAATCTTCCTTATCTGCTCTTGAAGACGAAGAAGTTGTGGAAATAAATCCTAATACACCGCCACCACCACCGCCACCGCCACCGCCGCCAGCACCACCCGAAGAAGTAGAGGTTTTGGAAGAAGAAGATGAAAGGGAAGAAACCAATGTCATTATTATTAATCAAGAAGCGGATATAGATATCGTAATTGAAGTTGAAGAAGAACCAGAACCTGTTGTGGAACAAATTTTTGATGTTGTTGAAGAAAATCCAGAATTCGTTGGTGGAATGCAAAAACTTTATGAATACTTGGGTAAGAATATTCAATACCCAGAAATGGCAAAAGAAAATGGAATACAAGGAAAAGTTTTTGTCCAGTTTGTAGTATGGAAAGACGGGACTATTAAAGATGTTAAGATTGTTAAAGGCGTTCACAAAACATTGGACGGAGAAGCACAAAGAGTAGTAAAATCTATGCCAAAATGGACTCCTGGAAAACAAAGAGGAACTGCTGTAAATGCAAGATTTACTCTGCCAATCAAATTTAGAATAAGTTAGATTATCATTCCTGCCCCAACAGTATTGTTGGTGCTTTCGTCAATAATTATTAGACTTCCAGTCGTTCTATTGTCATTATACTTGTCTACAAATAAGGGCTTAGTTACTCTAATAGCAATTCTTGCTATGTCATTACAATTGACAATTTTATCTTTCGTATCCCTATGTAGGGTATTTATATCCACTTTATATAATATTTCTTTTACAATACACCTTACATTTTTAGTCGTATGCTTAATAGTATATTTTCCTTTGTCTGAAAGTGGATTTTTTCCCATCCAACAGACCATCATTTCAATATCTTGAAGTATTTCAGGTTGATTTTTCACTCTAACAATCATGTCGCCTCTACTTACATCTAAATCATCTTCTAAAGTCATGGTTACCGACATTGGAGCGTAAGCCTCTTCTATTTCATTTTCAAAATTAAGTATGGATTTAATTTTTGATTGAAAACCTGAAGGCAATAAAACTACTTCGTCATTTTTTTTAAAAACACCACCAGCAATTCTTCCGGAATAACCTCTAAAATCATGAAACTCATCTTTTTGAGGTCTGATAACATGTTGTACTGGAAATCTACAATCAATAAGGTTATGGTCTGAAGCAATATGAATATTTTCCAAGGTATGTAATAAGGTACTTCCTTCATACCAATCCATATCCTTAGACCTGTTTACTACATTGTCGCCATTTAAAGCGCTAATAGGCAGAAATCTAATGTCTTTTGTAGTTAGTTTTGAGCTAAAACCAACCAATTCTTTTTTTGTTTTTTCAAATACCTCTTCCTCATAGTTTACCAAGTCCATTTTATTGATACAATAAATTATATGAGGAATTCCTAGTAATGAAGCAATAAAAGAATGTCTTTTAGTTTGCTCAACTATTCCCTTTCTTGCATCTACTAAAATAATTGCTAGATTGGCAGTACTTGCTCCAGTAACCATATTTCTAGTATATTGAACATGTCCAGGGGTATCTGCAATTATAAATTTTCTTTTTGGAGTTGCAAAGTACCTGTAGGCAACGTCTATAGTTATCCCTTGTTCTCTTTCAGCTCTTAAGCCATCTGTAAGTAAAGCTAAATTTACTTTTTCTTCCCCCTTATTTGAACTGGCAATTTCAATTGCCTCCATTTGGTCTTCAAAAATAGATTTACTATCGTATAGCAATCTTCCTATTAAAGTACTTTTACCATCGTCTACACTACCAGCAGTAGTGAAGCGTAAAAGATCCATATTTAAATATTGATTACTCATGGTTAAAAATAGCCCTCTTTTTTTCTGTCTTCCATAGCAGCTTCAGATCTTTTATCGTCTGCTCTTCCTCCTCTTTCAGTAATTCTTGATGAAGTCACCTCGTCAATTATCTTTTCTAGGCTATCCGCATTAGAAATAGTTGCACCTGTACAAGTGGCATCTCCAATAGTTCTAAAACGTACTTGCATATTGGTAATTTCTTCCTCGGGCTTAGTTTCAGTAAAACTCGTTTTTGCCATCACCACCCCATTTCTAGTAAAACAATCTCTTTTGTGTGAAAAATATAGGGAAGGAATTTTTATTTTTTCTTGTAATATATATTGCCAAATATCCATTTCCGTCCAATTACTAATTGGAAAAGCTCTAAAATGCTCTCCAAAATTCTTTTTCCCATTAAATAAATTCCATAATTCTGGCCTTTGATTTTTCGGATCCCATTGTCCAAAATCATCTCTGTGAGAAAAAAATCTTTCTTTAGCTCTAGCCTTTTCTTCATCTCTACGAGCACCTCCCATAGCACAATCAAATTGATGATTTTCAATTGCATCTAAAAGAGTGGTAGTCTGAAGTTTATTTCTACTAGAATTAATTCCTTTTTCTTCCTTGACTTTACCTTCGTCAATAGATTTTTGAACGGAAGCAATAATTAGTTTTGCATTGGTTTCTTTTACTAATTGGTCTCTAAACTTGTAGAGTTCATCAAAGTTATGGCCAGTATCTACATGCATTAAGGGAAAAGGGACATTTGCTGGATAGAATGCTTTTCTTGCCAAATGATGACAAACAATAGAGTCCTTTCCCCCGGAAAAAAGAAGAACAGGGTTTTCAAACTGAGCAACTACTTCTCTAATTATAAATATCGATTCAGCTTCTAACTCTTTTAAATGAGTCAAATGGTATTTATTCATCTTAATTCACTAATTAATGGAAGAACAAAATTATATAAAATTTCAGAGGATTCTTCTATATTCTTTCCCTTTGTTGGGATATTTAAATTTGGGGCAACAGGCTCTTCGTATGGAGAAGAAATCCCTGTAAAATTCAATAGTTCTCCTCTTCTAGCTTTTTTATATAAGCCTTTGGTGTCTCGAATTTCACAATCTTCTAAAGACGTAGCTATGAATATTTCATAAAAGTTTTTCTCTCCAATAATTTCTTTTGCCAAAGTTCTCATGTTTTTTTTTGGACTAACTAAACAGCAAATCGTAACAATGCCACAATCCACAAATAACTTAGATATTTCTGCAGTTCTTCTGATATTTTCCATTCTGTCCAGCTCACTGAAACTTAAATTCTTATTAATTCCAAGTCTTATATTGTCTCCATCTAAAACTTTGGTTATAAATCCTTTACTGTGTAATTTTTTAGCTATTGATTTTGCAATACTAGTTTTACCAGAACCCGATAATCCAGTCAGCCAAAGACAAATTCCTTTTTGTTTTAATAGCTTCTCTTTTTCAGTTTTTGGAATCAATTCATGATTTGTAGAAAAAAGGTTATCCATAAAATATTTCTAATATATTATTAATAAACAATAGAATATAGCATTAAACTACGAATCATTATCTTTGAGAAGAAGAATTTTTTCAATTTTAATGATTTTAGATTTAAAAACCAAAGTAGATAAATTAGGGGTAGAAGACAGAGTATCTCGAATCACTAAGAGAAGTTTAAAAAGTGAAGCCAAGTTACAAGGTCTAAAAATGATTTTGAGCATGATAGATTTGACGACTTTAGAAGGTATGGATACCAACAAGAGTGTCGAACAACTTTGTTACAAAGCTACCCATCTTCACCAAGAATTCCCAGATTTGCCAAATGTTGCTGCAGTGTGTGTCTATCCAAACATGGTAAAAACTGCTTCAAATTTTCTTAAAGATTCAAAGGTGAAAGTAGCAAGTGTTGCAACTGCATTTCCTAGTGGAAATTCTTCTTTAGAAGTTAAGATACAAGAAACAAAAGAAGCTATTTTCAACGGGGCAGAGGAGATAGACATGGTTATTAGTAGAGGTAAATTTCATTCTGGAGAGTATAATTATGTTTTTGATGAGATAGCAACAATTAAAGAAACTTGTGGGGATAAAGCTAGGTTGAAGGTAATTTTAGAGACAGGAGAATTAGGAGATTATGACCATATTAGGTTGGCAAGTGAAATATCAATTAAAGCAGGTGCAGATTTCATAAAAACATCCACTGGAAAAATTAAACCAGCTGCAACTCTTCCCATTACACTGGTAATGCTGGAAGCAATTAAAGACCACTATTACAATACTGGTAAAATGGTTGGAATGAAACCAGCAGGAGGGATTTCCAACTCCAAACTTGCCCTTCAATACCTTATAATGGTAAAAGAAACTTTAGGTAATTTGTGGTTGGACAAACATTGGTTTAGATTTGGTGCAAGTAGTTTGGCCAATGATGTTTTGATGCAAATTTTAAAACAAAAAACTGGGGTTTACCAGTCCAATAATTATTTTTCAAAAGATTAGTACATGAGTTCTAAAATAAAGTCATTAAAGTACAATGGAAAATGGGATTTTTCACCTTCCATTGAAAGTATAGAGAACCTTTCTATCCAAAAAGAATACCAACTTTTTATCAATGGACAATTTCAACAACCTTTAGCAAAAAAATATTTTCCATCCATTAACCCATCTAACGAACAGCAACTTTCTAGAATTGCTAAGGCAGAGTCTGAGGATGTGGATATGGCTGTAAAATCTGCAAGAGTTGCATTTAATGGTCAATGGGGTAAAATTTCAGGGAAAGAGAGAGCAAAATATATATACAGAATTGCAAGATTAATTCAAGAAAAGTCTAAAGAGTTAGCTATTGTTGAAACATTAGATGGAGGTAAACCAATTCGAGAGTCTAGAGATATTGATATTCCACTTGCTGCAGCCCACTTTTTTTATTATGCTGGATGGGCAGATAAACTTGAGTATGCCTTTCCAAATAGATTTCCAAAACCATTGGGAGTGGTAGGACAGATTATTCCATGGAATTTTCCTTTAATGATGGCAGCATGGAAAATTGCTCCAGCCTTAGCTACAGGTAATACGGTAGTTTTAAAACCAGCAGAGTCTACTTCAATTACTGCTCTTTTATTAGCTGAAATTATTAAAGAGGCAGAACTTCCCCCAGGAGTTGTTAATATTATTACTGGAGATGGATCTACTGGAAATCTAATAGTAAATCATCCCGATGTAAATAAAATTGCATTTACCGGATCTACCCAAGTTGGAAAGTCTATTATGGAAAATATTTCCGGAACAAACAAAAGATCTACAATGGAATTAGGTGGAAAAGCTGCAAATATTATTTTTGAAGATGCACCATTAGATCAGGCTGTGGAAGGAGTTATTAATGGAATTTATTTTAATCAAGGGCATGTTTGTTGTGCTGGATCGAGGTTGTTTATTCAAGAATCGGTATATGATGTGGTGTTAAGAAAATTGAAAGATAGAATGCAGTCTTTGCTGGTAGGTAATCCACTTGATAAAAATACAGATATTGGAGCTGTTAATTCAAAGCAACAGTTAGCAACCATCCAAAAATACATTGATATTGGAGTAAAAGAGGGAGCTGATATATTCCAATTAAATTGTGAACTTCCAAAGAATGGGTATTGGTGTCCACCTACATTATTTACCAATGTCTCTCAATCTCATAGTATTGCTAAAGAAGAAATTTTTGGACCAGTTTTAGCGGTTCAAACTTTTAGAACGACTCAAGAAGTAATTAATAAAGCAAACAATACTCCTTATGGATTATCAGCAGGAGTTTGGACAGACAAGGGTTCAAAGGCTTTTAATTTAGCTTCTAAACTAAAAGCGGGTGTTATATGGGCAAACACTTACAATAAATTTGATCCAACTTCTCCTTTTGGCGGCTACAAAGAAAGTGGTCATGGAAGAGAGGGTGGTTTACATGGTCTTAGTCCCTATTTAAATTTAGAATAATGTCAAAAAGAATTAAAGTTTTAAAAACCTATAAGATTTTTATTGATGGAAAGTTCCCAAGAACTGAGTCAGGAAGGTATACTCAATTAAAAAAAGATAATTTAACCATAGCAAATGTCTGTTTGTCATCTAGAAAAGATATAAGAAATGCAGTTTTATCTGCAAGAAATGTATTTGAAAGCTGGTCTAGTAAGTCGGCCTACAACAGGAGCCAAATTTTATATAGAATTGCTGAAATGATGGAGGGTAATAAAAACCAATTTATTGAAGAGTTAATTCTTCAAGGAGAAGACTCTAATAAAGCAATTTTAGAAATAAATCAGAGTATTGATAGGATTATTTATTTTGCTGGATGGCCAGATAAAATCAATCCAATTTTTGGATCCGTTAATCCAGTAGCATCTTCCCATTTTAATTTTACTATTTTAGAACCAATGGGTGTAGTAGGAATAGTTGCTCCAGAAGAAAACTCTTTATTGGGTTTAATATCTTCTATAATCCCAGTTATTCTGTCTGGAAATACATGTGTTACCATAGTTTCTGAAAAACTACCATTATGCGCAATTTCTTTAGCCGAAGTAATTTCTAATTCAGATGTGCCTAACGGAGTAGTTAATATTATAACTGGAAGCAAAGACGAACTAGCTCCGCATCTAGCCCAACATATGGATGTAAATGCTCTTGGAATTAATATAGACAATAAGGAATTAAAAAATCAAATGTTTTTTCAAGCGTCTAATAATTTAAAAAGAGTAGTGGATGTATCAAAACAAAAAATAGAAGATAGTAGTTTTGAATCTCCATATATTGTCAAAAAATTTATGGAAGCAAAAACAATTTGGCACCCAATAGAAAAAGATTTTAATTCCACCAATAATTATTAGTATGGAAATTAGTAAAAAAAGACATTTGGCCAAGACATTTACTTGGAGACTTACGGCAACTCTTACAACTATGGTTATTGCTTGGCTAGTAAGTGGAGATCCATTAACAGGATTAACCGTAGGAGGAATTGAATTTTTTATTAAAATGCCAATTTATTATTTTCATGAGAGAGTGTGGTATAAATCTAATTTTGGATTAAATGGACGAAGCAAAGGAAAATAATTGGCTAAATATTGCCAAAGAAGCAGCTAAAAAAGCTGGAGATAAAATACTTGAAATTTATGGGGAAGATTTTTCTGTTAGTTATAAAGAAGACAAATCTCCTTTAACTATTGCTGACCAACACGCAAATGATATTATAGAAAGCTATTTGTTAAAAACCAATATCCCAATTTTAAGTGAGGAAGGTAAACTAACTGAATATAAGGAAAGGAAAAATTGGAAATTACTTTGGATTGTAGATCCCCTGGACGGGACCAAAGAGTTTGTAAAAAGGAATGGAGAGTTCACAGTTAATATCGCTTTGGTTAAAAATGGAAAACCAATATTAGGAGTTATTTTTGTGCCAGTTAAGGGCTGGTTGTATTATGGATCTTCCAATGGCTCTTATAGAGAAATTGACGAAAAAAAAGTCAAGCTACCTTTAGAAAATAAATCAATTAATTTCAAAGTAGTTGGAAGCAGATCTCATCAAAGTCCAGAAACTAAAGAATATTTTGATAATATAAAAAAAGTAAAAAAAAATGTTGAAATTGTCTCCATGGGAAGTTCCCTTAAAATTTGTTTGGTAGCAGAAGGAAGTGCAGATGTTTACCCTAGATTCGCACCGACTATGGAGTGGGATACAGCAGCTGGACACGCGATAGCTAAACATGCTGGAAAAAAGTTAATAGATTTAGAGACAAAGAAAGAAATGACGTATAATCGTCCAAGATTAAAAAATAATTGGTTTATTGTAGAATGATGAAAAAAATTGCATTAATAACAGGTATAACAGGACAAGATGGAGCTTATTTAGCAGAACTATTGTTGAGTAAAAATTATGAAGTTCACGGAATAAAGCGAAGAGCATCATCTTTTAATACATCAAGAATAGACCATTTATACAAAGACAAGCATAAAGAGGATGTGAATTTTTTTCTTCATTATGGAGACTTAACAGATTCTACAAATTTGATAAGAATAATTCAGGAAGTTCAACCCCATGAAATTTACAATCTTGGAGCGCAGTCTCATGTAAAAGTTTCTTTTGAAGTTCCGGAATATACCGCTAATTCAGATGCTATAGGAACTCTTAGAATTTTGGAGGCAATAAGAATTCTAAAAATGGAAAATAAAGTTAAGTTTTACCAGGCATCTACATCTGAACTTTATGGAAAAGCTCAAGAAGTTCCACAAACAGAAACCACTCCATTTTATCCAAGAAGTCCGTATGGAGTTGCCAAATTATATGCTTTTTGGATTGTCAAAAATTACCGTGAGGCTTATGGTATGTTTGCTTGTAATGGTATTTTATTTAACCACGAAAGCCCACTCAGAGGAGAAACTTTTGTAACTAGAAAAATCACAAGAGCGGCTTCTAAAATAAAGCTTGGACTACAGGAAAGACTTTACTTAGGCAATTTAAATGCTCAGCGAGATTGGGGACATGCAAAAGATTATGTGGAAGGAATGTGGAGAATGCTTCAGCATGAAAAGCCAGAAGATTTTGTTCTAGCAACTGGTAAAACTACCACCATAAGAGAGTTTTGTAATTTATCGTTCAAGGAGCTAGGAATTGAAATAAAATGGGAGGGAGAAGGAGAAAATGAAGTTGGAATTGACCAATCTTCTAATAAAGTAATTATTTCAATAGATAATAATTATTACCGCCCAACGGAAGTTGATTTACTTATCGGAGATGCTTCAAAAGCCAAAAAGCTACTAAGCTGGACTCCGAAATACGATTTGGAATCTTTAGTAAAAGAAATGGTGAATACAGATTATCAACTTTTTCAGAAAAAACTTAAAAAGTAATGGCATTTTCAAAAAGTTCTAAAATTTATGTTGCTGGCCATAATGGAATGGTTGGTTCTGCAATTGTTAGAAAATTAAAGTCTTTAGATCATAACAATTTAGTCCTAAAATCTTCTAAAGAATTGGATTTAAGAAATTCTGAAGATGTAACTAGTTTTTTTAATAAGGAAAGACCAGAATTTGTTTTTTTAGCAGCAGCTAAAGTTGGTGGTATTTTAGCCAATAGTAACTATAAAGCAGATTTTATCTATGATAATTTAACAATCCAAAACAACGTTATAAAAAATGCTCACCTTTTCAATGTTGAAAAACTACTTTTTTTAGGGTCTTCATGTATATATCCAAAAAATGCTCCTCAACCAATAAAGGAAGAGTATCTATTAACTGGACTTTTAGAAACAACCAATGAGCCCTATGCAATAGCTAAAATTGCAGGGTTAAAAATGTGCCAATATTTTAGAGAACAATACGGATGTAACTTCATATCCATAATGCCCACAAATTTATATGGTACAAATGATAATTTTGATCTCAAAACTTCACATGTTTTACCAGCGTTATTAAGAAAGTTTCACGATGCAAAGCTTAACAATGAAAATAAAGTAGAAATTTGGGGAAGTGGCAATCCTAAAAGAGAATTTTTACATGTAGATGATCTGGCAGATGCAAGTGTTTTTTTAATGAATAATTACAATAAATCTGAAACTATAAATGTTGGAACTGGAGAGGATATTTCAATTAAAGATTTAGCACTTTTGATAAAAAAAATTACTGGATTTAATGGAGATTTAGATTGGGATTCTTCGAAGCCAGATGGAACTTACAGAAAATTATTAGATGTTAGCAAAATCAATAATTTACAATGGAAAGCTAAAATTAATCTTACAGACGGTATTAAATTAACTTATGATTGGTATATTAAAAACCATGTTGTCTAAAAAAACAATTCTTAAGCATGCTTTAATTTATTCTAGCTTTTGTTTAATTAATCCTTTTATTGCTCAAATTAAAAACAAAAGTTTTTCTTCCAATTATATAATTCCCTATAATAAAGTCTCCCATAGTTCCATCCAGCCTTATTTAGAGTCTAGTCAATACTTTCTAGATAGTACAACAACAAAAGATAGAACTAAGCTAGGGAATAAAATATTTGAACATAGTTTATTGAATGTCAATCAAGACGATATTCAAATTACAGCAGATCCTCTTTTTAATTTCACCCTTGGCCCTACAAACAATGATTTGGATTATAGGTATTATAATAATGTTCGAGGATTTAGAATTACTGGAGATTTAAGTGGTAATTTTTCTTTTGAAACTAGATTTTATGAAAATCAATTTTTTTATCCGTTGTATCTACAAAAGAAGTCTAGCCAAAGGGCAAATCCACAAATGGGGGTTGATGGAATAGCATATGGAATTGGCAGAGCAAAACGTTTTAAGGACTATGGCCACGATGCAAGTTTGGCAAATGGATATTTAAGTTTTTCTCCAATTTCAGAAATCAATTTTCAAATTGGACACGGAAGACATTTTTTCGGAGATGGATATCGGTCCTTGTTAATTTCGGATTATGCTCCTGATTATCCTTATATAAGCGGGCAGTATTTTCTGTTTGACAAAAAAATTCTTTACAAACACGTTACTTCGTGGATGAAAAACTTAGAAAGAATACCAGCTGCTTCCACACCAGAAGCATTATTTATTCCAAAGTCAACAAGTTTTAATCAGTTATCCTATTCTCCAAATAATAGGTTCTCAATTTCTTTCTTTGAAGGTGGGGTTTACCAATCATTTAATGATCAAAATGGAGTAATTAGTCCAGATTTGAGTTTCTTTTTACCAATAATGGGAACAAAGGCAATAGATGCAGACACTACCAATAATATTATTTATGGATTTAATTGGTCTTTTTTATTTTTTGATAATCTTAAAATATATAACCAAATAGCCTTAAAACCTTTTAATTTTTCCAATGGGTTTCAGTCAGGAATTAAATGGTTTAACCCGTTAAGAATTTCTAATTCTTTTTTAAATATTGAATGGAATATGGCTCCTTCAGGTCTTTATTCTATGAGTCAAGGGCAAGTCAACCAAAGTTACTCTCACTTAGGGCATGAATTAGCCCATCCGCTTGGTTCAGGATTCCAAGAATTATTGATAAGAGGACAGTTTTGTTATAAAAATACCTTTTTAAGGTTTAATTACAATTATGCAAATTTCATTACTGGGTATAGCGGTAATGAGATTTTTGAACCTTTAGAAAATTTACTTTTTAGTATAAATTCTGAAAACAACAGATGGTTTTTAAATACAAATATTGGTATAATGTTAAATAAAGCAACCAACATGGAAATTTCCATTGGACATATTACTAGGATATACAATAGTTTAGCAGAGAATTATATTTTTCTTTCTTGGCGAACTAATTTAAAAAACGATTACTTTGATCAATAAACCTAAATTTTGAGCGGATTATACATACTAATATTTGGTTTTTTTACAGCTTTGATTGTTGTGCTTTTTTCAATGCCATCTTTAATAAAAGTTGCTAAACTTAAAAACTTAGTGGACTCACCTTTGGAAGACAGGAAGATGCATCGTTGGAGTATTCCAACACTAGGAGGAGTTGTGATTTTTGGTGCTATAGTTTTTTCGTATTCCCTTTGGTTTCCTGAAAACTATGATTTCATTGATGGAATGCTGGTTAATTTTAAATTTTTAATTTCTTCTCTAATTTTGCTCTTTTTTGTGGGGGTGAAAGATGATATTATAGGAACTGCTCCGGTAAAAAAACTCATTGCCCATATAATTGTAGCTTTTATTCTTGTAGTAATGGCAGGTCTTCGAATTGAATCAATGCAGGGAATATTTGGAGTGATAAATCCTTTGAGCTTATGGCAAAGTTACTTGTTGAGTATTTTAGCTTATTTAGTTATTATCAACTCAATAAATTTAATTGATGGATTAGATGGTCTTGCAGGACTCGTTTCTTTATTGGCTTCTGTTTTTTTTGGTATTTTATTTTATTATTCTGGCAACATACCATTAAGTCTCTTAGCTTTTGTTTTGTCTGGAACTATGTTGGGATTTATATTTTTTAACTTTTATCCTGCAAGAGTTTTTATGGGGGATGCAGGCTCTTTAGCAATTGGTTCAATTTTTTGTGTTTTGTCTATTAATTCAATTAATGAAAGCTATTTATTAGCACCAATTTGGATTCAAACATTGAATAAAGCAGTATTAGCTATGAGTATTTTGGCATACCCATTAATTGATACTTTAAGGGTTTTCACTATTCGAATCTTAAAGGCCAAATCTCCATTTACAGCAGATAAAAACCATATTCACCACAATTTTGAAAAAATTGGTTTTGGTCATGCAAAAACTTCTTTGTCAATTTTTTTCTACAGTCTGACAGTAGTGCTTTTTCAATTGTTTTTACAATTATTTTTAAAGATAAATAACCCAACTTTACTGTTGTTTATGCAAGTTGTCTTTTCATGCTTAACACTCTTGATTATTTACCTTTTAGCTAAGCTATACATCAAAAAAAATTGAAAAATATTATTCTAAATATTGTAGGATTATTAATGGTTTTTAATGTCTTTTCTCAACAATATATTTATGGAGATATCCAAAGTAGGTATAAAATGGAAAAATATATTTGCTTTGAGGGAGAAAACCACCATAGCTTATCCAAGCCTTATCAAATAAACAAGAACCAAAGTAAGATTTATCAAAAGGGTATTTGGGAATACTCAGCTATTAAGGACTCTTCCAAATTTACTTTTTTGCCTTTTCTCTCTTTGCAGGAATCACCAGCGATTTCTTACAGTTCTCCCAAAATAAATTATGCTACCGGGATACAGTTAAATTATTTAAATTCTAAATTCTTTTACCAGATTAGGCTTGGGCTTCAAGAAGGTTTTGTAAATAATGACAGATTTTCTAACAAAAGACCCTATGTTCGTTCAATTGGTTATGTAGACGATACAAATTCCATGTCATACAGTAAGCCAATATTTCAAGGAGTTATTTCTTACAAGCTCAACAAATATATTTTACTAAGTGCTGGAAATGAGAAAAATACTTTTGGCGATGGCTATCGATCTTTATGGCTTTCAGATTTTGCACCTGCTTATCCCTTTATGAAATTAGAATCTACATTTTGGAAAGTAAAATATGTAAATCTTTGGTCACTTCATGAAGATCAATATTCAAAGGGGTTTTCAAATCTTAAATGGGCATCTTCTCATTTGCTCAGTTACAATGTGACTAAATGGATGAATTTAAGTTTATTTGAGTCAGTAGTTTGGCAAGATAAAGATACACTTGTGAATCGTGGCCCCGACATTAATTATTTCAATCCTTTTGTGTTTTTTAGGCCGGTAGAATATGGAATAGGTTCTGCGGATAATTCTCTTATTGGCGCAGGTCTTAAA
>JADHMB010000088.1 GCA_016780365.1 Flavobacteriales bacterium | reverse complement strand
TTAATCATTTAAATTTTGAATATCAAATATTCTTATATTTAAATAGAATTTTATAATCTAAATAAAATGTATTTTAATAAACTCTTGGATAGTAAAGATTATGAAATCTCTTCGTACGTAAAGAAATACTTTTTAGACAACTCTATTTATCCTATAAAACTTCATGTTGGTTGTGATAGTCAAAATATTTCCAATCATACCAATTATGCTACCACCGTACTTTTTCATATTGGCAATACTGGCTGCCATTTTTTATACCACAAAGAGAGACTCCCTAAAATTCAGGACATGTGGACCAAGCTGTGGGGAGAAACCACTAGGTCCGTGGATGTTGCGATTTATTTAAAAGATAGAGGTATAATAGTAGATTCTATAGATTTAGATTTTAACAGTGATCAAAGTCATCAATCTCACAAGTTGGTCTCAGCATCTGTAGGTTATGTAGAATCAATGGGGTTTGTTGCCAACGTTAAGCCCACCATTCTACCAGCAATTTCTGCAGCAGATATGCTGTGCTAAAGCTAGGATTTTTTAATAATTTTCAGTTCCTCTACACGATTTGCAGTAAATACTTTTAAGAAATAAATTCCATTATTTAAAGATTTTAAATCTAGAGTATTTTCACTAGTGTTAATCACTAACTTTCCATATAAGTCAAAAACCATTACTTGCTTTATTTTATGTCCATTTAAACTTCTAACAGTAAGAAAATCATTGGTTGGATTAGGATAGACATCAATGGTGTTTTTTAGAGAATTATTTATGCCATCATCCGCAACAATGTCAAATCTAAACCAGTTTAAATTAAATTCTTGATTGGTAATTAGTATTCGTATATGGTGAATTCCTTTGTTTAGCCAGAATACTTCTGAAGTATTTGTCGTTTGCCAAGTCTGCCATCCACCAGTGGCTGTAAAATTTACTTGGTTTAAAATACTACTGTTTCCTAAGCTGTCAATTAATTGCATTTCAAGACTTCCATTTTGACCATCAGAAGCATTTCTATAACTCACCTGGAAACTTCCAGAAAATTTAGCGTTAACATAATAATCTATATAATCTCCAGCATGTAAGTAGCCAATATTTTCTCCTCCTCCTACATCTGTACATCCCTCTACGCCAATTCCATCTTCAAAAAAGTAATTCTCCGCTTCAATTATTCCTGGGATACAGTTATAACTACAAGACAATCCATTTGCTACATCTTCGTAAGAAAAAGTAGATTGAATGGTGCCATCCAATGCATAGATTTGACTTCCTGAGTAGGAGACATCAATTTTGGTTGGAGATGAATTTGCAGTAGACCAACCTTCAATAGCCCAACTTAATTGTAAATTAAGTATTCTTGGATGGGCGGGATCATACTGAATACTATTGATGGATATGCTACTAGTAGAATCAATGTGAAGAGTAAAATCAGAATTAGGATTATTTAAAAGACTTGCCGGAATGGATGAAAAGTCAATTGGCTTACTCATTAAAATCTCAACACTATACATGTCTAATGTTTTAGCAGAAATAAAGCTAGAATTAATATCCTGAATATTTCCTGTTCTAACAAACTCAAAAGAATTCACGTTAAACTCCCCTCCATCACAATGCAATCTAATTTTATGATGACCTGAGTCCAATAGGACATTAGCTATAGTTGCAGTATTCCAAAAGCTCCAATTATTAGTATTTGGTAAAGGAGTAGATGGAGTAAATAAAGTATCATTCACAGAAAAACTTACTTTAGAATTGCTATTATTTGCAGAATATCTAAAGTTAATATCATAAACCCCGGAAGAATCCACTTCTACTTCATATTGTAAAAATTCTCCTTCTTCAAACCAACCAACTTGGTAACCATTGTGAAAAAAGTATACATCGTTACATTCACTTATATCAGCTCCATCGTTTCTGTACGACCAACCCTCATTCCAAGCAGTGTAAACACCAGTAGTTACATGAAAATCAGAAACAATATTGTCGTGATATGCTTCTCCAACTACACCCATGTCAAAGTCCGGAGCAAATATTCTTCCAGGTATTTTACCTACACTATCAAAAGGCCTAGTTTCGTTAGAATATACTTGTCTAAACATAGCGTCAATTACATCTTCTTGGTAAGTACAGTTTTCTAACTTTAAGTCTTCTGTCAATTGAAATAGGGTATTAATTGCAGTTGCTGTTGAAGGAGGATTATTCCCAGAATCCCAATAGTTTAATAGGTTTTCGTAGTCCACTGTTTTGGTAATTGACATAGGACAAGAAATAGACTCTAATTTTTTCATAGGCCACCATGCCCAACCCAAATCATAATCCTCAAAAAGTCTTATTGCGTTTCTAAACCAAGTATTGGAGTTCTCTCCAGATTCTCCAAACCAAACTGGGACATTCCAGCTGTTTCTAATGTCTAAAGCCCACTGTATATCTGCTTGAAAGTTTTTAGACCAATACTTATGAGGACTGTAAACCATGTTGTTATCCCATGGAGGAGTCAGTCCACTAAAATCATTTGCATACCAATTTCCCTCAATAAATATAATATGGTTGGTATCTACCGCTCTAACACTGTCGGTAAGTTGGGTATAAAAATTTCTTAACTCATTAGTCCCTAAATTCCAGTTGGTTTCGTTTAGAAAATCATAGCCAGCAATTGCAGGTTCGTTCACATAATGTTCAGCTATTTTCTTCCAAAGTGACATGGTTTTATGTTGGTTGTTAACATCTTCCCACAGAGATGGGTAAGCAGGATTATAATCACTAATTCCCGAATTTCCTCCTTGACCACCAGGCGCTGCGTGTAGGTCTAGAACTACATACATGTTATTTTGCTTGCACCAAGAAACCAAACTATCTGTCATTTCAAAGCCTTTGGTTAGCCATGTGTTCTGACCAAGAATAGGCTCTTCTTGAATAGATAAAGTAAAAAGATTGTAATGCATAGGAAGTCTAATTGCATTAAATCCCCAAGAGGCTAGAGAATCGATGTCAATTTTTCTCGCATGATTGGCATACCAGTTCTCTAAAAAAATTTCTTTTTCGGCTGTCCCAACCAATTGTTCTATTTTTTCTTCTAGTTCCCATTGGGCTGAGGCAACACCTGCGGCCTGCAATTGATAAGGTTCTATCAGCATCCACCCACCAAGATTCATTGTTTTTAGGATAACAGAGTCACCATTGGCATTGACAATAGCTCTTCCGTTGGTGTGTAATAATGTTTGCCCACTAACATTGACCCCAATGAGTAATGCAATTACTTTAAGAAAAAATTTCATGTAGGAAAGATATTAAAATCCTTTAATAGCAAGGGTTTTGTTCAATGGCACCATTTGAAGCACTAATATCCCCAGCAGGTATTGGTAATAATTCACTACAACCAGTAACAAAGTTATTCTTACCATAAGTCTGACCATTATCGTCAAAATTTTGAAATACAGTAGCTGCATCTCCCCACCTTACTAAATCGTAAAAACGTTCGCTTTCTAATCCAAATTCTACCCTTCTTTCATGGTAAATACTTGCCCTTAATGGATCGTGACCAAGTAGAGAAGTTTCCTTATATGTAGAAATTACGGCCGCATTTGCATCATAGTTCCCTAGACCTGCTCTATTTCTTACAAGATTTAGAGAATTTTCAGCAGCTCCATTATCCCCAATTTCCATAGAAGCTTCCGCATGCATTAGGAGTATATCTGCATATCTTAAGAAAATATAATCTAGATTTCCATTACAGTCTGCTGTAACTGGTCTTTCACTATCGGGAATCAAGTATTTTTGTCCCATAAATCCAGTTGGTGGATTCCAACTTCCTCCTGTGAAGTCATGTGGAGCACCACCAAAAATTCCAGGAATGGACTCACCATCTTCAACAATGGTAGCATCGTATCTACTGTCACCAGGTTCAAAAGCATTAACAAAATCAATAGTTGGACATCTAAATCCATATCCCCAACCCATGTCTCTATCTCCAAACCAAATACTTAACCAAGAACCTTCATGCTCTCCCCAATTTCCATCAGGATCTTCTACCATATGTAAAGAATAGACTACTTCTTGCCCCCATTGTTTTGCAGAACTAAAAATATCTCCGTAGTTAGGTTCTAGCCCGTACAATCCTGAATTTACAACTGCCTCACATTGAGCTTTTGCTTGCCCCCATTTTTCTTGATACAAATAAGCTTTAGCTAAAAGCCCATCTGCTGCCCCTTTAGTAGCCCTTCCTTGTTCTGCCAAAGGAATAGTTGCAGGTAAGTTTTGAGATGCAAATAATAAATCTGCCTCTACCTGTGCATAGACTTCATCTGGTGTTGCTCTAACATTAGAAAGGTCTGAACCATGGGTGGTTCCATCGTCTTCAGCAGATGTATAGAGCATTACACCACCAAAGTTTCTTACCAATCTAAAATAGCAATAGCCTCTAAGAAATCTACATTCAGCAATATATCTGTTTCTCAAATCCAAATCCATAGGAATATTATATTCACCACTTGCATCCTGTTCTATCATAATATCTATGGCAAAACTGGCTCTTGCTATCATTCTATATAAATCACCCCATATCCAAGATGGAACATCCGTATTTGGAGTCGCATTAAAATTCATACAGTCATACATTCCTTGCTGGTCCCCTGGACTTTCTCCGCCTTTAACAGCATCATCCGACATAACAGATCCTACTGCCCACAAAGAGACAACATTCATTCTCCAAGCTTGAACATCGTAAGCTGCAATTACCGCTTCATATGCGCTTCCTGCATCTACAAAATAGGGCTTGTCGTTATTTCCAGGCTGCTCTAGTTCTAACCATTCTTTACTGCAAGATGCACTAGCAAATACAATAATAAAGCATAAAAGTTTTTTAAAGTTTTTCATAGTTATTTAATTAAAATGATGCGTTAATTCCAAAATTTAATGTTTTAGGAATGGTATAATTCCCTAAGTCTGCTTTCTGAACAAAAACTCCCCAGGTACTACCTAGTTCGGGATCTCGTCCGGAATATTTTGTGATCGTAAAGTAGTTTTGAAGAGCTACATAAAATCTTAATTTTTCTATGTTAACTTTTCTAGAAACATTTTCAGGGATGGTATATCCTAAAGAAATATTTTTAAATCTTAAAAAAGAGCCATCTTCAATAAACCTATCAGAGGATCTTGAATAATTATTTTGTCTGTCCCCACCCAACTGAGCAATAGTTGCCGTAGTGTTGTCCGGTCTCCAAGCATCGGTTAACATATAACTTGACATATTGGTTTGCTCATAAGGGGTTTCGGTAAATACTTTAACAGTATTAAAAAGCTCATTTCCATAACTCCAGTACATAAATATATTGAAGTCAAAACCTTTATAGGATATATCTCCAGTGATTCCCATAGTGAAGTCTGGGTAAGGAGAACCAATTTTTATTTTATCCTCCTCATTCAACTGACCATCACCATTTTGGTCAACATATCTGTAATCCCCCGGCCCAACAGTTGATCCGTAAGTAAGTTGTGTAACTCCATTGTCGTCTACATAAGTTAATGCATCTACTTCATCTTGAGATTGGAAAATTCCATCGGATTCATAACCCCAAAATTCACCAACTTGACT
>JADHMB010000023.1 GCA_016780365.1 Flavobacteriales bacterium | reverse complement strand
ATTAGAGCCAGATGCATTATTGATTGCTTCTATGAGTATGGACAGTGCTAGTTGTAATGGAGTTGCAGATGGTACAGCGACTGCGAATGGAATAACTGGTGGAAATGGTATAAATAGTTTCAGTTGGAATACTACACCGGTACAGACTACGAATCCAGCAACAGGGTTAGCTGCAGGCAATTACACGATAACGGTAACAGATCAGAAAGGATGTTTTACAACGAGAGATACTACGGTATTAGAACCAGTGATATTGTCAGTTGATACAGCTTTTCAGGATAGTGTAAGTTGTAATGGCTTATTTGATGGATCTGCAAGTGTATTAGGAGCTGGAGGAAATGGAATATATAGTTACTTATGGAGTGATGGTCAGACTACTGCTACAGCTAGTAATTTAACAGCTGGTACGTATAATGTAACGATAACAGATCAAAAGGGATGTTTTAAAGACACGTCTGTAACAGTATTAGAGCCAGATGCATTGTCAGTCGATACTTCATTTCAGGATAGTGTAAGTTGTAATGGCTTATTTGACGGATCTGCAAGTATATTAGGAGCTGGAGGAAATGGAATATATACTTATTTGTGGAGTGATGGTCAGACTACTGCTACAGCTAGTAATTTAACAGCTGGTACGTATAATGTAACGATAACAGATCAAAAGGGATGTTTTAAAGACACGTCTGTAACAGTATTAGAGCCAGCGTTAGTTTCTGTTGATACTTTGTTTCAGGATAGTGTAAGTTGTAATGGATTATTTGACGGATCTGCTATTGTAGTAGCATCTGGAGGAAATGGAATTTATAGTTACTTATGGAGTGATGGTCAAACTACTGCTACAGCTAGTAATTTAACAGCTGGTACGTATAATGTAACGATAACAGATCAAAAGGGATGTTTTAAAGACACGTCTGTAACTGTATTAGAGCCAAATGTATTAGAAATTGATACTACTGCACAAGACACTGTTAGTTGTAATGGACTCTTTGATGGTTCAGCAAGTGTTTCTGTCATTGGAGGAAATGGAATTTATAGTTACTTATGGAGTGATGGTCAGACCACAGATACAGCTACAACTTTATCAGCAGGAACTTACAATGTGACCATAACCGATCAGAATGGATGCTTTATTGACACCTCAGTAACAGTATTTCAAAAAGATTTCTTAGTTATTGGTTCTGCAGGACAAGATAGTGTTAGTTGTAACGGATTGTCAGATGGAATAGGATTTGTTGGGAATTTCTCTGGAGGAACATCACCTTACAGTGTTCAATGGGATTTAGCAGCTGGTGGAGTTAACACTGATTCAGCATTTAACCTTTCAGCTGGAAGTTATACCGCTACAATTACTGATTTTAATTTATGTACCATTGATACCACTATTGTAGTTCTTCAGCCAAATGCTTTAACAATTGATAGTATTTCTCAAGACAGCGTTTCTTGTAACGGATTAGCCGATGGAAGTGCTTTTGTTGGAAATATTTCAGGAGGAACAGGTTCTGGATATAATTACTTATGGACAGATGCCCTTGGAAATAACTTGTCTCAAGATAGTAGTACTGCCATTAATCTATCAGCAGGGATTTACAATGTTGTGGTTACAGATAATTTTAGATTTTGCACCAATGATACAATAATAGAAGTTTTTCAACCAATAGGAATTTCTTTAAGCAGTAACGCAGATAGTGCTACTTGTGGAAACTCGGATGGGAATGCCTACGTGGCTGCATCAGGAGGTTCTGTTTTAATTCCTAATGGATATTCTTATTCTTGGGAAGATGCTACGGGACTTAACTTAAACAACAATAATGACACATTATTGGGCGTCTCCTCTAGCACTTATACCGTTTTTGTTACGGATGATAATTTATGTACCGATTCTTTAGATGTTGTAGTGCCAGAAATCGGAGGACCAGTTGTTACAGATAGTATTGTAGACATTAAATGTTTTGGCGACACAACAGGAGCTATTTATATTACTGCAAATGGTATTGCTCCAATTAGCTATTCTTGGAATGGACCAGCTGGGTTTACATCACCAGGCAATAGCCCTAATGCGCTAAATCTTGATACTGGTCTTTACACAGTAACAGTCACGGATGGAAATACATGTAACACTATTGTAGATAGTTTAAGAATCTCAGAACCTGTTAGTGCGTTATCTATAGATACTGTTGTTAAAGATCTTACCTGTTTTTCTGATCTTTCGGGAGCTATAGATATTAGCGTTAACAATGGAACAGCACCATATAATTATTCGTGGTCTGGTGTAAATGGCTTCAGCTCTTCTACTCAAAATATTTCTAACTTAAATGCTGGCGTATATGTTCTTAACGTAATTGACTCTAACAATTGTAAAATAATAAATGATTCAATTACTGTTGAGCAACCAGATTCTATTTCAATTTCAGAGACACTTATTTCTCCAACGTGTAATTCATTAGACGGAAGTATAATTGCTACTGTTTTAGGCGGAACTATTACAACGGATTATATTTATAATTGGGATAATTTAACAACAGGAGCATTAGCAGTTGGAACAAATGCTTCATTAACTGGTATTGGCCCAGGGACTTATCAAATTACAGTTACAGATGATAGCTTATGTACCAATAATAAAACAATTACAATAAGTAACGAAAATGCACCAATTGTAACTGACTCAACAGTTAATATAACTTGTAAGGATGATTCTGATGGAGAGATATATTTATCAATAAGTGGATTGTCAGGAACTTTATATGGAGTTGATTGGGACATAGATGGTCTAATTGGATCTGGAGATTCTGACGGACCAGACAGTGATACTTTAACGTCCTTACCAGCTGGAATTTATATTGCTTACGTTACCGACTCAACTAATGGCTGTGTAACTATTCACTCTGATACTGTATTTGATCCAGGAGCTATTTTTATAACTAGTTCTTTTGACTCTGTCTCCTGTAATGGACTTTTAGATGGTTCGGCTTCAGTGGTTGCCACAGGTGGTAATGGAAATTACACATACTTATGGGATGCTTTGGCAGCAAATCAGACAACCGACACTGCTTATAATTTAGGTGCTGGAAACTATTCTGTAACTGTTACAGATCAGAAAGGATGTTTTAATGATACTACAGTAACAGTTGAAGAGCCAGTTACATTATCTATAGCATCAACTGGACAAGACAGTGTTTCCTGTTTTGGAGTAAATGATGGAAAAGCATTCGCAGTAGCAACTGGGGGAACTGCACCATATAGTCCTCTCTGGGACTTTTTTGCTGGTGCTCAGACAACAGATACAGCTTTTAACCTGTTAGCAAATACTTACAAAGTAGTTATAACAGATTTCAACGGATGTAAGGATAGTGCAGACATAACAGTACTAGAGCCAACAGTATTAGCTATAGGCTCTATGAGTATGGACAGTGTCACTTGTAATGGAGCCTCAGATGGAACAGCAACAGCTAATGGAATAACAGGTGGAAATGGGATTAATAGTTTCAGTTGGAATACTACACCTATACAAACTACAAATCCAGCAACTGGGTTAGCAGCAGGGAATTATACGGTAACGGTAACTGACCAAAATGGATGTTTAGCTACAAGAGATACTACAGTATTACAGCCAGACTTATTGGTAGTGGATACTGTAGCACAAGACAGTGTTTCTTGTTTTGGTGCAAATGATGGGTTAGCTTATGTTGGGGCAACTGGAGGAACAGGGATTATTTCTTATTCATGGGATGCTTCTGCAGCAAATCAGACCAGTGACACTGCTATTGCTTTAGCAGCTGGTTTTTACACAGTTAGACTAACAGATGAGAACGGGTGCTTTATAGACAGTAACGTAACAGTGCTAGAACCTAATTTATTAGTAGTAGATACTACTACTCAAGACAGTGTTAGTTGTAATGGAACTAATGACGGGGCAGCATATGTAGCAGTTTCCGGAGGAAATGGAATTTATACATACTTATGGAGTGACGGTCAGGCTACAGACACCGCTTCCAATATAATAGCAGGTACTTACAATGTAACGATAACAGATCAAAACCTTTGTTCTATTGATACTAGCGTAACAGTACTAGAACCAACACCGTTGTTAGTAGATACTACTTCACAAGATAGCGTGCTATGTAATGGTTCTTCAAATGGAGCCGCTTACGTTGGAGTTATTGGTGGAAATGGTAGTTATTCCTATTTATGGAGCGATGGTCAGACAACCGACACAGCTTCTAATATAGCAGCCGGTACTTACCAAGTAACAATAACTGATCAATTATCTTGCTCTATAGATACCAATGTAACGGTATTAGAGCCAGACACTTTTGTGGTAGACACATCAAGTGTTATTAACCCATATTGTAGTTCTTCTAATGATGCTAGTATCAACCTAAATGTAACTGGTGGAACAAGTCCATATAGCTTTATTTGGTCAGATATGTCAGGGACTTTTTCATCTACTAATCAAGATATAGATAGTTTATTAGCAGGTACTTATTATGTCTTAGTAACGGACACCAATGGTTGTACTGCAAATGATACAGTAACATTACTACCAGGGTTGGAAATTCTTGCAAATGCCGGACCCGAAGATACATTGGTTTGCTTTGGAGATAGTTTGATACTAACAGGGACTTCATCAGGTGCTATTAATCCATCCATATCTTGGAATTTATTAGGATCTGCAGTAAGTTCAAATAGTACTCTTAATTATACTTTTGATGACTCAGCTACGACTATTTATGATTTTGTGTTTGTTGTTTCAGAGCAGACTTGTACTGTTCAAGACTCCATTAAGGTAACTGTTGCTCCGCTTCCAATAGTAGATGCCGGTAATGATGCTGTAATTGGATTTGGAGATCCTTTTACTCTAGGAGGAAGCCCAACAGGTCCTATTAATTCATCTTATATTTGGACACCTCTTACTAATTTTTATTATGAAGAAGATTCTATAAATGAGAATCCAGAGATTGAAGTTAATTCTAGTGAACTATACATAGTATATGTAACTGATTCTAATGGTTGTATAAATAGCGATACAATAAAAGTTGATCTTATACCAGACATTGTTGTTCCTTCTGCTTTTTCACCTAATGGCGATGGTATAAATGATTCTTGGATCATTCAAAATTTAGAACAATTTACTAATACTACCGTAAGAGCTTATAACAGATGGGGGTCGTTAGTATACGATAGAGATCAAGTAGGAGGAGATAACTGGACAGGTAACGGAAATAATAGCAAACCATTGCCAGTAGGTACTTATTACTTTATTATTGAATACGACGGATTTGACGGTCAAAAAAATAATATAACTGGTCCAATAACAATAATTAGATAATGAAAATACTTTCAAAACATATTATTATATTACTTGGGTTTTTTACGATTAACTCATCAGTTTTAGTTGCACAGCAGATTCCTGTCTATTCTCAGTTTTTCATGAATAAATACACACAGAATCCAGCTTTTGCAGGGATGGATCATTTGTATAGTGTAACATCTAATCACAGGTATCAATGGGTAGGATTACAGGATTATCCAAGAACCTATACATTAAGTATTAATGGCCCAACTAATGACTTAAAAAACGGAATAGGTGCATTTTTATATACAGACAATGTAGGCCCAACTAGAAGAACTGGTTTTCAGGCATCTTATGCATACCACACCAACATAAACGAACAAATAAAGGTTTCCCTTTCTCTAAGTGCTGGACTTATAGAATGGAAAATTGATGGTCACCAACTAACTTTTACAGAACCAGGTGATCCGGCAACCACTGGAGCAGTAATGCGTTCAATAATGCCAGATGCTAAATTTGGGTTTTTATTTTATGGCGATAAGTGGCATGCTGGAGGTGCAGCACCAAACTTACTTCAGAACAAAATAAAATTTGACAACACTACCCAAAATCCAGGAAATAAATTAGAAGATCATTACTTTATTCACGGTGGATATGATTTTGTCTTGCCTTACGATTTAGTAGCTGACCCTTATTTATTACTGAGATATGTATCTAATGTCCCAATGCAAATTGAGCTAGGGTCGAAAGTAACTTGGAAAGAATCTGCATGGGCTGGGTTTTCTTATAGAAGTGGGGATGCTTTTTCAATGTTATTAGGATATACCTACAAGAACTATATTTCTTTTGGATACTCCTATGATTTTACAACTTCTAACCTAAGAACTTATTCAGGTGGTTCTCACGAATTACTATTTAGAATCCTGTTCCAAAGACAAAAACCTGAAGAATAATTCCTGCATTAGGGCTTAAATCTTGAATTCACACTTAAGTGTTAAAAAAAAAGTAACTTTTTTTGGACTTTTTTTTTCATTTTCACGTTTTAATAATTGTCTTTAATTACACCTGATAAAAATTAAATACTCCTATTTATTTAATGTTTAATTAACATAATTAGCAGAAAAAAATAATGTTATTTAAGCCTTATTTTTTTTTAATATTGGGGCTAATAAATCTAATTATAATGAATATTGTATTTCTTTTTTGGGCTCTATTGTTGCTAAGTTTGACCTTTTATTTTGTCAATATGAAAAAATCATCACCATATAAAAAGTCTAATAGATGGCCCTCTAACTAACCATAATATTCTATAACCTTAAAACCATTTTATAGTTGCCTCTTTTGTACTTATTAGAGTCTAAATCAACTTCTATAAACCCAAATTTATCATACAACTTTCTCGCGCTCAACAACCGGCTATTAGAAATTAAAAATATTTCTTTTGCTTTAGATGCTTTAGCATAGTCAATACATTTTTTCAATAATTTTTTTGACAGCCCTTTTCCTCTATATTCTTTTTGAACAGTCATTTTAGCCAATTCAATTTTACTATTTGGAAATGGTATCATTGCTGCAGTTCCTACTACAATACCATTTGCCAGTGCAAAAAATATTTCCCCCCCTAATTCTATAATAGATTCTTCAGGCTTTAGCAAGTCTTTTAGATCAGAGTCTTCTAACATCCAAAATTCTTCAATCCAACTTTTATTTAATTCGTAGAATGACTGGTCGTATTTGGAATTGTAATTTGTTATTTCAATATTTCTCAATCTTTGTTCTTGAATGGATTTCTTTGCCTCCATTTTTTTGGAGAAAGATATTTTATAAATGGGTATAGTATAAATCTTAAAAATTTACTATCAATATATACTGCGCTTTTTGATTCTATAGGAAAAGCTCCAATTGTACTTTTAAACTCTGATGCAGTTCTTCCATAGACAATTTTTAATGCTTTTTTTTCTATTCCATTACTTATTGAGTCGTATAGAATTCTGTTATACAAACTGTATTTTGTATTATAGCTATAGTCTAGTCCAATAAAATAAGAATACAATGTTTTTTCAAAATAGAATTCCGATGAAAAACCTATTAAACCATCTTTAAGATAGTAGCCATGCACACAAAAATTTATAATAGAATAATTGGCTAAATCTTCGTAACATCTAATATTTAAGGCAGGTCCTGAAAAAGACGACTTATTGTGAACATTATTATAAAGCGTTTGTAGTTCAGGTACTATTGATTTTATATCTTTTTTCTTTATCTTTTTAACCACTAGATCCTTACTTTTATTATATACTTTTCTAATTCTTTTTTTATACTTAGAACTAACATCCACCTTATAGTCCTCAAAAGAGTTCCATTGCTCATCCAAATCCAAAACCATATCAGGTTCTATATCAAAATAAGGAGATAGTTTCGTCTTTATTTCCTTCTTAAAGCTTAAAGCTTTTAAAAAATAATCTGGGAGCAAGAAAAATCTCACTTTATACTTTTCTTTGAGTGTGCTAAAAATAGCATCCAATTCTCCTTCTGAAACTCCTTCCTTTTCAAAATCACAAGATGGGATATTAGATAGATAAGTATTTCCAAAACAGAAAAATTGAAATTTAATTTTATTCAATAGAACTTTCTTAAAGCTAATCCTTCTATTATTGGTTAAGTAATTTGCTATTTTACTACCATCAATTTTAATTAAATGCCCATAAACATTTCCATTCTTTGTTGTTATATAAACTGGAATAACGCTGTTTACACTATTATTTTTTTCAAAAATCTTTAAAAAATTCGTATGTAAAAATGGATTGACGTTTTCAAATTTTAAATTCCATTTTTTTTCGTTCAATGAATTTACAGAATTTACTATTTCCAACTTTTTTTTCAATCTAAAAAAAATCGTTTTTAAAATTTATTAGGAATAGTTTTTTAGAAGCTCTTGTTATAGCCGTATATAACCATCTTAAATATCCAAGGTCTAACATTTCATTTTTGAAATATCCAAGGTCAACAAAAACATTCTCCCATTGCCCCCCTTGAGATTTATGACAAGTAATAGCATAAGAAAATTTCACTTGTAAGGCATTCAAATATTTATCTTCCTTTATCTTTTTTCTATCTCCTTTGTGTTTCTTGTTAATTTCATGATAAAGTTTTTGATATTCCTCATAACTTAAAGAAGAGGTCTCTAGATTAATTGTATCTAACATTACTAGCACATCTATTTCTTTTTCTTCCAAAAAATCAATTAACCTTATAGTGACATCTGCAAAGTTAAAGCCATGTTTGGTTAAGATCTTATTGACACTAAGAACCTCAATAATGTCTCCGTTGGCTATTAACTCTGAGGAGTTGTTTTCTCCTAACCAGAAGTAGTTATTTCTTACCACCATTAATAAATCTCCAGTAGATATCTCTTCCTCCAAATACCTGATTCTAGACCGAATTTGTTGGTTGTAAATATTTGCTCTTTTATTTGACCTACATAGAACAATGGTATTAGGGATGCCTCCTTTATTATAATTGGACTCAAGACATTCTTGCAGTTCATCGCCTGATTCTATTCTAATAACATCGTCACTAATCTGAAACTTTGGGAGATTAAAAACAGAGTTAGAAATTTGGGTTCTAATATTTGTTGCATTCAATAAAATAGTAGAGGACTTGTCTTGTCTAACAACTTCACTCAAACTAAACGAGAGAATTTCTTTTGAATAATTTTCACTTAAAAAGGATTCGCTAAGAGCAGGACTTATATCTAAATTTACTGGTGGCAATTGGGCTGTATCACCAATTAAAATAAGCTTACATCCTATACCGTCATATACATATTCAATTAAATCATCTAGAAGTGATCTATTCCCAAACCCTTTGTCGGAAGATTCTGGAATCATAGATGCTTCATCTACAATAAAAATCGTATTAGAATGGGTATTTTCTTTTAGCTTAATATATGTATTTCCGCTTTTGTTACTATTGATCCAGTAGATTTTCCTGTGGATGGTAGATGCACTTTTTTTAGAATATTTAGAAAGTACCTTTGCAGCTCTCCCAGTAGGAGCAAGAAGAGAAGATTTCTTTCCAACAGATGAAAGGCTATTGACCAAAGACGAAATTAAACTGGTTTTTCCTGTACCAGCATATCCTTTAAGGAGGAAAATATTACGAGTACTTATTGAAGTGACAAATTCTGAAACTTCTTGTACTATTTTCTCTTGTTCTCTTGTAAAAGAAAATTGGAAATTAGATTTTATTTTTTCTGGAAGACTATTTTTATTCAAAATTGCAAGAATCCCCCAATTTATATATTTTTTATATAGTCACCATAAGGATCTTGAATTTCAATTCCTTCCGAATATTCAACTTTACTTAGTTTCTTGAATTGAACCAATCCCCAAAGAACAAACTCATTTAAAAAATATATATCCTCTTTCAAAGCCTCTGGATGGTACTCTTTTAAAAGTTTGTTAAGAGGCTCAATCGAAAGTAGTTTCTTTTGGTATTCTTTTTCAGAAATCCCATTTAGTATCTCAAATTTTGACTCGTTGAAAAACCAAGACACTAAATCATCATACGGAGTATTGGCACCTTGTTTTTCCAATTTTTCAATTTTAGGAAAATTCTTTTCAAAAAGAGTTTTAATAGCGCTATCAATTAATTTATTTGCTACAAATTCAGCACCTTCTTGTTCCCCCTCGTAAACAAGCTCTACTTTTCCTGTAATTGCTGGAATAATACTTGAAAAATCTGATAATCTTACGGTGGTCTTAGATTCATTATTTCTAAGTAAGCGCTGTTCAGCACTGCTAAGAAGATTTTCTAAGGCTGAAATACTAAGTCTTGCACTTACTCCACTTTTTTCATCAATATACTCACTCTGTCTTGCTTCGAAACTAATCTCTTCCAGCAAGTCTGCAGCCAAAGACGGAAGATAAATATTTTCTTTTTGACTTAAAGTGGCTTTTATTTCTTGGTTAGTTATTTTTTTGGCTGTTTCAATATCTTTGGGATAATGGGTAAGAATCTGAGACCCTATCCTGTCTTTAAGTGGAGTTACAATACTTCCTCTATTGGTATAATCTTCTGGGTTGGCTGTAAAAATAAATTGCATATCTAACTCAAGCCTTAGTTTAAATCCTCTAATTTGAACATCACCTTCTTGAAGAATATTGAATAATGAAACTTGGATTCTAGCTTGTAAATCTGGCAACTCGTTGATAACAAAAATGCATCTATTTGCTCTAGGGATCATACCATAGTGAATTACTCGGTCATCTGCATAGCTAAGTTTAAGATTGGCAGCTTTTATAGGGTCAATGTCTCCAATTAAGTCTGCTACCGTAACATCAGGCGTAGCTAATTTTTCTGCAAATCTCTCAGAACGGTGTAGCCAAGAAATTGGTGTATCATCGCCCATCTTTTTGGTTAGCTCTATAGATGCTCTAGATATAGGAGCGATTGGGTCATCGTAAATTTCTGAACCTTCTACATAGGGAATATATTCGTCTAAGAGATTTACCATTAAACGTGCAATTCTTGTTTTTGCTTGTCCTCTTAGCCCAAGAAGATTAATATTATGTCTAGAAAGTATGGCGCGTTCTATTTCTGGAATAACACTTTTTTCGTAGCCATGAATACCTTGAAAAACATTGATTTTATTTTGAATATTATAAATTAGATTCTCTCTTAATTCGTCCTTAATACTTTTTTGTTTGTATTTGGCTTTTTTAAGCTCTGCTAATGTTTTAATTTTTTGATAATCCATTTTTTATTTTATTCTTTTTTTTCTGTTAGTCTCGTAATCTTCAAAAATCATTTCCCCAAGATTTTGTAAGCCAGTAAAGAAAGCCTTCCCTTTGTTGGCCTCTGTAAACTTTTTGACAAATTCCATCAAATATGGGTCTTGGGCAATCATAAATGTAGTGATTGGAATATGTAGTCTTCTTGCTTGCTGAGCCATTGCATAACATTGATTTGTTATATAAGGATCTAGTCCATTACTGTTCTTATAATACCTTCCGTCTTTAAGCCTTAAACAACTTGGTTTTCCATCTGTAATCATGAAAATTTGTTTATTGGTATTTCGTTTTCTTCTGAGCATGTCCATTGCTAAGCTTAAGCCTGCAACAGTATTGGTATGATAGGGACCAACTTTCAAATAAGGAAGATCTTTAATTGCAATGGGCCAAGCATCATTGCCAAAAACCAATATGTCAATACTGTCTTTTGGATACCTAGTTTTTATAAATTCAGATAAAGCCATTGCTACTTTTTTTGCAGGTGTAATTCTATCTTCACCATATAAAATCATGCTATGGCTAATGTCTACCATTAACACTGTACTCATTTGACTTTTATGGAAAGACTCTTCAATTACCAAGTCATTTTCACTAAGTATAAAATCATTAATCCCATGGTTTATATGGGCATTTTTCAAAGATTCAGTTACTGAGATTTTTTCTATAGAATCTCCAAACTGAAAAGCTCTGAAGTCACCAGTGTGTTCGTCTCCTTCGCCCTGTTTGTTGCTTTTATGGTTGCCAATTCCATTTTTTTTGATTTTTCCAAATATTTGATTTAATGCTTGTTGACGTATTGCTTGCTCTGTTTTGGCGGTTAAAGAAATATTTCCGTCACCATTATTATCAATTTCTTCTTTTATGTACCCTTTTTCTTTAAGTTCTTCAATAAAATCTTCAATGGTATAATCTTCATTGGTAAGACTGTACTCTTTATCCAATTCTTTTAGCCAGTTGATGGCTTCGTCAAAATCTCCCGATGTATGGGTAATTAGTTCCTTGAAAATATCAAAAAGCCTATCAAATGGAGATTGACTTTCAGCCTCAAATTTTTTAAATATAAATCCTTCTTTGCTTTTCATTTATTATTACTTATAAAACTATAATTTATTAGTTTATTCCCCTAAATTTTATGATTTTTTAAGGAATTATTTTAATAAAATTTATAAAGGTTTTTCAAACAAAAAGTTTAAAAAAATGACTAAAACACCAAAAATCTATCATTATTGACCAAAAAACATCCAAAAAAACAAAAAACAAGCATTTTTTTAGAATTTAATTTTTTTGCCATTTAAAGTAAATTCTTAATTAAAACAGTTTTTTCAAATTATTACTTAAATTCATGTAGATGAAAAAAATATTTTCCTTAATATTTATAACAATAACAAGTTGGAATTATTCAATAAAAGCCCAAGCAGTTTCCGGTGACAATCAAGAAGTAAATAAATATCTCGAAATTTGGAATAATGAATCTATTAACGACACGGCAAGGCTTGATGCGTTTAATAAAGCGATATGGATAATTAAAGATAATAACCTTGATTCTGCATTTGTTCTCGCAGAGCAATCATATGAATATGCATTTGAAAAAGGAATTAAAAATAAAATTGCCAGAGCAACCAATATTAAAGGCGTAATATTTAAATTAAAAGGTAGAGAGAAAGAAGCACTAGAATATTATCAAAAATCTTTAAGTATTTATAAAGAAATAAATGATTTAAGAGGAATAACTATTCAGAATAATAACATAGCTACAATATTTACTTCTTCAGGGGAATCACAAAAGTCCTTTGATTTACTCATGATAAATTACAAATTATTTGACAAGATAAATGATACTGCTCTTCAAATTGTAACTATGTCTAATTTAAATTATGAGTGTTTTAGATTGAACAAACTAGATTCTTCTTTATTGTTTTTGAATCAAGCAATCGAATTATCCAAGAAGCATTCAAAATCATATGATTTATCAGGCTTATTTAGAAGAATGAGTGGACATTTTAGATTTATAAATGATATCGATTCCGCAATATTATTTTTAAACAAGTCTTACGAAATTGACTTAAAGAACAGTAATATAAGAGGACAAGCAGCTTATTTCAAATTATTTTCAGAAATACTATATGAGCAAAAGAATTATAAAAGGTCATTAAAAATGGTGGAAAAGGCTCTTAAACTAACTAACGAGTTTAATGGAGGAGTTGGAGATGCGTCCTTATTATTTTATAAATACAATTTGTATAAAGAATTGGGAGATACTAAAAATGCACTTTTAAACTACGAACTTCACAATGAACTAAAAGACACTTTGGAAAAACTTAGTGCCGGTGAAGAAATTGTAAAAATTCAATACAATCAAGAATATGAAATAAAAAAACAATTAGATAGCCTTAAACATCTAGATGAGATAAGACTACAGCAAGCAGAGACAAGGGCTAAAGAAGAGGAAATTAAGGCTCAGAAAAAAGTTGAAACAGCACTTTTTATTGGAATTTTTCTAGTAATAGGGTTTTTAGGGTTTGTATACAAACAGCTTAATACTACTAAAAAGCAGAAGGTTGTTATTGAAGAAAAGCAGAAAGAAATTTCTGATAGTATAAATTATGCTAAAAGAATTCAAGATGCAATGATGACTTCATCTGTTTATTTAAAAGATACTTTGCCTAAAAGTTTTATTTTTTTCAAGCCAAAGGATGTGGTATCAGGAGATTTTTATTGGATTCATAAAGACCAAGATGAGAATATCTTTTTTACAGTTGCAGACTGCACAGGACATGGTGTGCCAGGAGCATTTATGAGTATGATAGGCACTTCTTTACTAAATGAAATTATTATCGAAAAAGGAATTAAGGATACAGATAAAATATTATTTGAAATGAGGACTCAGATCATAAAGTCTTTGAATCAAGAAGAAGAAGGGGCACAAAAAGACGGAATGGATATTTCGTTATGCAAATTAAACATGAAAAATAAAATAGTAGAGTTTTCTGGTGCTCACAATTCTCTAATTCATATAAGCGGGGAAGAACTGAAAACTTACAGAGGAGACCATCAACCAGTCGGATTACTATTGGGGGATAAAAAGCCATTTACCAAACACAAAGTAAAACTTAAAAAAGACGACATGCTATATATTTATTCAGACGGATATCAAGATCAATTTGGAGGTAAAAAAGGTAAAAAATATATGGCAGCTAAATTTAAAAAACAGCTTTCAAAAATGAGTAAAGAAAAAGAAGATCAACAGTTAGTGATGTTAGATCAAGAGTTTTCTTCTTGGATAAATGATTATGAACAAATAGACGATGTATGTGTGATGGGAGTAAGAATAATTTAATGACTATGAAACAATTATATAGAAAATTATTAATTGTATTTGCCTTTTGTTGTCTTATAGCTTGTAGAAGAAGACCTCACGACTCAAGATTGCAAGGTGAGTGGACTACTACTCAAATAGAACAAGGAAGCGGAGCAGAAATTACAGCTTCAATTTTCTTTGTATATGATGGTGATATTTCCTATACAAGAGGCAATCTTTCTTGGTTTGGGAATTGGAATACTGACAGGGGTGTCTTAACAGTAAGTTTTGAAGATTCTACAATAAATGGTACTTATGATTACAAAGTAAAAAATCAGAATCAAAATACAACAGCTTCTAAGCCTTTTGATGAACTTGAACTAGCCCCAATTGAAATTCACGATTCTTTATTGGTTAATCAATTTTCAGGAACTTTTAATTCTATCTACTAAAGATAAATTAGTTTATAGAGTATTTAAAAAACCTCTTGTCCTCTTCTTTTCTTATTCTTTCAATCTTCAATCTTCCATTGTCATTTATAGTTCGAATCATAGAACTTCTTTTTGACTTTATAGAGTCAAAGCTTAAATGTGCAATCCCTAATAATTCATCTAACTCTTCTCTTTTAATAGTGGATCCTTTACTAACTAAAAGTCTTTTTTCAATTTCAAATGTGTTTTCGTCACCCGAATAACTATTTAAATTTATTTTTTTGATTAGTATAATAATTAAAATACTCAAAATTATAAATCCTATTGCATATGCTGATATTTTATATATTCTACTTTGTAAGATTCTATCATAGTATATCTCTTTCATAGGATAACTCTCATAAATACTTGATTCATTAATTATAACAGAGGATAGCTCATTGCTAGAATTTCTATAAAAAAGTGTACTATCCTTTAAGTAAACATAAGAATTGCCATCAATACAAGGAATGTCTTTTAATAAATTAGTAAAGAGTCTTTCACCATATTTTTTATCAAAAATAGCGTAGATACAATTTTCCAAACTGCTGTTTTCATAAATTATATATCGATTAGATTCGCCAATAATATTTTTATTTCCAAATGTAAGATCGGGACTGTACATTGAACTAAATCCTCCAATTTCTGTAAATGAAAATGTTGTCATATCAATTTCTCCAAATAAAAAATTAAATTTTTTAGATTGATTATGGCCATTTAGAGAAAGTAAGACGTTTAACTTATTATTTATCAACCATGAGGATATTATTTCACTTGCATCAAAAGGGTAATTTTTAATTTCTTTTTTAAACCACTCTCTATTATTTATATTAAATTCTAAAAGTTTTGAACATGAAGCCCAAAGACCTTCTCCGCCAAATGAATATATTTTATTTTCATAATTGAATAAATATCTATTGAATGTACTTCCATGATAAATACCCTTACTTATTTTCTCAACACTAATAGTGCTGCCAAATTTTATTTTGAATAGGTGAAGAGTTCCGTTGGGATTAAAATATGCTATTGAATCGTTCTGAAATCTTAAGTTTTTAAAAAAATCTTCTTCTAAATTTCTTGTAATTGTAGGATCATTAAACTCTTTTAGCTTAAAGATCACCTCCTTTAAATCAATCTTTGGAGGATGTGTTTTTGAAAATCCTTGAAGGCTTAATACTAATAAAGAAAATATTATATAGTATCTCATCTGAGTTTCATTTTACATAATGTAGTAAATGTTTTTTAAATCAGTTTCGATTTGCTTCATATATGCGTAGATAATAGGTGAATATACCTAAATTCACCTACTTTTAAGGGGCGATTTAAAAATTAACCTTTTCATAAATTCATAATATCATCTTTTCTTATCCCTTAAATGAGCAACAAAAAAAATCCTTTTTTATACAATATTGCTTTGCTAATTAGTTCTTTATTATTAGATATTATTTGCGTAGCTCTAGTTATTAATGTATAAGAGATTAATTTTTAATGAAAACAAATAACGAATTCCGTAGAAGTTATCAGGCTTGGAGAATGCTTGATCATTTTTTAGGAAAAGACCTTCCTGCTACAAGATACATCTCTAAACGCGACAGAATTCTAGAGTCATTTTTATCAGAAAAGAAAAATGAAATTACTGAAAATAATATTCAAAAAGTTGATCGCGTAAAGGATATTTCAGAGAAAAATTTAAAACAAAACTACATTAGTAAAGGCATCCCGGTAGTAATGGAAGGGAAGGCTAAGGATTGGAAATGCGTAAAACAATGGTCATTAGACTGGCTCTCTGCAAATTACTCCAAAGATGAAGTCGCTATTTTTGACCCTCTAAATTCCGGAAACGAATCGATTAATTACAAAGTAGAAAAAACAACTCTTAAGGATGTTATAGAATCTATAAAATCAGGTGACACAAATAAATATAGTCGATTCAATAGAATACTGTATGATCATCCTGAGCTAATTAATGATTTTGATTGGAAGTGGCTATATAAAATGAGAAACAACATATCTTCTGGGAAGACTTTTCAAGTATTTATTGGGGGAAAAGGATCTCAAACCTCTTTACACTGTGCAACTGAAAACAACCTTTTTACTCAGGGTTACGGTCAAAAACATTGGTATTTATACCCTCCAAACAATGATATTTTTTTAAACCCTCCCATTACAAAATCGCCCTATTTTTACAGTAAATTTAATCCTGAGAAACCTGATTTTAATAAATTTCCCACTGCAAGGTTTCTAACCACCTTTGAATGTGTTTTAAGACCAGGAGATATTCTTTTTAATCCTCCACTATGGTGGCATCAGGTTAAAAACTTAAACCACTCTATAGGAGTTGGATTTAGGTGGTTTAACCCTCTTAACAGTATTAAAGCTAGCCTTGTAGGAACCTGATGAGGGCATTAGCATCCGTATATATGAGCTTCTTTTATCCTGAATCTAACGTGATGCGAGATTTGTTTCGCTTTGAAATGGGAGACATTACTGTAAAAAGAAAGCATAGAATATTAAAGATATATTACCGAATGGTTCAAAGGCATCTTTATGCTTTTGGAGAAGACACTACAAAGCGATTTTTATCAAAAAACCCATCAATGGCTGCAAGGATAGAAACCATATCCACCTATTTTCCAGATGCCAAAATAATTGTTATAGAACGAGATCCGTGTAATGTTTTTCCTTCCACTGAATCTTTGCAAAAGCTGTTATTTAATATTGCTACGGATGTCCCCATTTCAGATATGGAGAAAAAGGCTATTTACAAAATTCTAGAAGACTTTAGATTAAATCTTCAACTAACTCTTGTAAAGAAAAAAACTTTACCATTCAAAGTCATTCGATTTAACGACTTAATCAATAATAGAGAGTTAGTGCTTAAGGCTTTATTGAAATGGATGGATTGTGAAAATATTAAAATTCCAATATCTGGTAAAACAGTTCATAAAACAAAGGCTTTATATAAACCTTTAAATAGAAGCGAATTGACAAAAATTTTAAGAAATCCATGGCCAGCATGGCCTAAAGAAACTTATCTCAAAAACTGAAATAGGTAGAATTTTTTTTTGACTCACCGATTATCCAAAAACACTATTTTCTTAGAACCAATTATTAAATCTACTCTATAACTCGAAATCTACACTTCAAGCTGAGGGATTAGATAATTATGTAATAGACCATTGTAGAACAGAAGAATTAAATTAATGTCTTGGATTTCTTTAATTTTATTACAAATTATTTTTATTAGTTTTAGTATAAATTTTCTTAAAATTCATTGGCTCAATCTTATGATTATATAATAATTGGCGCAGGTTCTGCAGGATGCGTCCTAGCAAATCGTTTGTCTAAAGATCCTAATAATTCTGTTTTGTTATTGGAAGCAGGAGGCCCTGATTCTAATATGAATATTCATATTCCTGGGGCATATTTAAAGATTCATAAAAGCAAACAAGATTGGGGGTTTTGGTCCGAAGAACAAGCAAATGTTTTGAACCGAAAAATTTATTTACCAAGAGGAAAAGCTTTTGGAGGAAGTAGTTCTACCAACGCTATGGCATATGTCAGAGGAAATGCTGCAGATTATGATAGCTGGGCGGAATTAGGAAATTCTGGTTGGAGCTTCAAAGAACTTCTACCATACTTTAAGCGCTCTGAAAATCATGCTCAGATTGATGATATGGATCAAGGATATCATGGGTCTAATGGCGAGCTAAATGTAACCATTCCAACTAAGTTTCAATCCGCTTATGTTAATAGTTTTATTTCGGCTTGTGCTGCAAATGGTATTCCTACAAATCCAGATTATAATGGGGTAAGTCAGCATGGTTCTAATTTAGTTCAAAGTACTATAAAGAATGGCAAACGCGATAGTGGGGCAACTGCTTTTTTAAAGCCTATTTTAAATAGAAAAAATCTTACTGCAATTTCATTTGCTCAGGTCGAGAAAATTATTTTTGAAGATAAAAAAGCTATAGCTGTTAAATACAGAAAAGGAAATAAATTAATCAAGGTAAATACTAAAAAAGAAATTATTCTTTCTGCTGGAGCTTTTCAATCCCCACAATTATTAATGCTTTCTGGAATTGGAGAAACCTTGGAGCTTAATAAACATGGAATTAGAACTATTCATGAGTTAAAAGGAGTTGGAAAAAATTTACAAGATCATTTATTTTTTCCTGTATGTGCACAAAGTAAAACTCAAGAAGGCATTAATCATTACATACCCTTATTAGAGCAACTAAAAGCTGCTTGGAATTATTTTGTTCACAGAAAAGGAGTTTTTTGTACAGGTCCCTTAGAAGGAATGGCTTTTTTCGATTTAAACCTAAAAGGCGGTAAAGTCAATTTTCAATTTCACTTTTCTCCAATTTGGTTAGGCAATAAATATGGTTATGATGCTTATGATCTATATGCATATCCAAGGACAGATGGTTTCACTATTTTACCTACATTGTTACATCCAAAAAGTAGAGGAACTGTTAGTCTATTTTCAGCAGATCCAAAAGCAGCTCCCAAAATTCAACCAAACTTTTTAACTGTAAAAGAAGATCTTGATAATCTTGTTAAGGGAGCTAAATTAGCTTTTAAGATTATGGAAGATAATGCACTTAAAAAACATACTAAAGCAAATGGACTTCCTCATAACCGATCATCAGATGATATGATTATTGACCACATAAAGAAAACTTTAGAGACTGTTTATCATCCTGTTGGGACTTGTAAAATGGGCAACGATTCAATGGCTGTTGTTGATTCTAGGTTAAAAGTACATGGTCTTGAGAATCTTCGTATTGTTGATGCATCCATTATGCCTAAAATTGTTTCTGGTAATACCAATGCACCGGTTTATATGATTGCTGAAAAAGCTGCTGATATGATTTTAAATATTGACAGTTAGATCTTTGAAATAAAAACAATATTTTGGGAAGGTAGCCTCAAATGTAGTCTCACCCACCCTTGGCTCTTAAGGAGGTTATTAATGTACACACGACGACTCAGTTCTCGAACTCTTTTACAAAGACCTTTACCAACTCTATAACTTGAAATCTACACTAGAAGCTAAGGGATTAGACAACTATGTTATAGACTATCATAGAACAGAGATAACTAATAGTAATTCATTATTACACTAAGAGCATTAAACTATTATCTAAGACTTGAATAAACAATAATAATTCAAACTTTAATTAATTAATCTTTATTAAAATTCAACAGCTTCTAAGCCTTTTGATGATCTTGAACTGAACCCAACTGAAGTTCACGATTCTTTATTACTTAATCAATTTTCGGGAAATTTTAGTTCTAACTGATAAAGATATTTTAGTTTAGGGTATGTGAAAAGACTTATTTGTTTTAAAATATAAATCAGTAACAATATCTATTCAAACTGCTTTCAAGTTGACATTTATAGACTGTTTTTTCTTTTTTACTAAATAGAGTTTAGAATCTATATTAAAGCCATTTTCTAAAAACATATTAATAGTTGAATCCTTACAATAAGATTCAATAACATGATTTTTAAATTTTTTCCTTACATATCTTTCTCTTGCGTAAAAAAGATTTTTATAAATACCTTTTCCCCGGTGTTTTTCATCTACCAATGCATCTTGATACCTTATGGTCTTATTTTCTCTAAATTTAAGAGAACATCGTCCTACTACTTCATTAGATAATTTATCTATAGCTATGAATAAGATAATCGACTTGTCAATTTCTACAATATTTATTTTAGTTTTCATATTAAATTAAGCAAAATAAATAATGTTATTTTAAGAGGATTTTTATAACTAATTATTGATTTATAATCAAATTGTTACTAAAAAATCAACGTAAGCTAGTAACAGAATCTTGTTGTTTAAATTAGAATATCAAAAAAAACTATTTTAATAATTCTATACAATGTTCATTAATTTTAATATAACATTTATATAATTATTCCATAAGCATAAAGAAATAACTAACTAACATTTGACGCATACGTTTGTTTAAAAATTATAAAAATGAACAAATTCATACATATTATATTTCTGACTTTTATTTGGAATTTAACTTTTTCTCAAAGTTCACTTAAAGGCGGATTAATTGACGCAAGTACAGGTGAATCTCTTCCTGGTGCTACTATATATTCTTCGACCTCAAATAAAGGAACTATTTCAGACTTTAATGGAAACTTTTCACTTGATGGGCTAAAAGCTGGAGAAGCCAGTATTAAGATAAGTTTTATTGGTTATGCAACTAAAGATACAATTCTCAGTATTTCAGATGGAGAAAATGATCTAGGAATTTTAAGGCTTAATCCTTCAAGCTTAGGTCTTAACGAAGTTGAAGTTATTGCAAGTATAGCAAATGATAGAAATACACCTGTTGCAGCAAGTACGCTTAGCGGTAAATTCATTGAAGATAACATCGGAAATCAAGAATATCCAGAAATATTAAGGAATACTCCTTCTGTTTATGTAACAAAAACCGGAGGCGGATTTGGAGACTCAAGAATAAATGTAAGAGGATTTGATCAAAGAAATACGGCTGTTATGATCAATGGAATTCCAGTTAATGACATGGAAAATGGTTGGGTTTATTGGTCTAATTGGGCTGGGTTAGCAGATGTGACAAGCAAATTACAAGTACAAAGAGGTTTGGGAGCCTCAAAATTAGCTATTCCAGCAGTTGGAGGTTCAATAAATATAGTTACAAATGCAGCTGATTTCAAAAAAGGCGGTTCTGTTAGTACCACTACTGGAAATGATGGATATACAAAATATGCTGTAATGTTGGCTTCTGGAAAAATGGAAAATGGACTTGCTACTACATTCCAGTTTACCAATACAAAAGGCGATGGATATATAGACGGAACAAAATTTGAAGCTTATTCTTTTTTTAGCTCCACAAACTATGAAATTAATGATAAGCAATCACTTTCAGGTACTATAATATCCGCCCCTCAATGGCATCACCAAAGAACTTCATATGGAAGATTTGATAATTTATTTCTTTCAGATTTTGCAGATAATGCTCCATCTGGTAGAGGGATTAAATTTAATAGACTAAACGGAACACTAAACGGTGAAGAATTTAGTTTTAGAAGAAATTTCTTCCACAAGCCAAAAGCTTTTTTAAACCACTACTGGGATATTTCTGATAAAACAAGTTTAAAAACATCAGCCTACATATCCTTAGGATTTGGAGGAGGTACAGGCCCTAGAGGAAGAGTACAAAATGCTAATGGAAGAGTGTATGACAGTTTTAGCGGATATGGTGTTGGCATTCATGATGAGCGAGGAAACATTAGATATGATGATATAGTTGCTTACAATCAAGGAAGAACAAATTCAATCAACGGTGCTTTGGATGCTAACCCTTCTTCTACTACTAGTAGTGGTGATGGTTTTATAAGAAGAGCATCTTCAAATTATCATTATTGGTATGGAGTTTTATCTACTTTGGATCATAAATTAAGCGAAAACCTGACCCTTACAGCAGGTTTAGATGCAAGATATTATAAATGCGATCACTTTAGAAGATTAGAAAATCTTATGGGAAACACAAGTTATATAGCTAGATCAGATAATAACGACCCCAATAAAGTTCTTACTCAAACTTTTCCAGCTACTTTTGGAAACTTTTACGATAGGTCACATTTAACTAACCAAACATTAGCTTATCATAATTTAGGAATAGTAAATTGGATGGGTCTTTTTGCCCAACTTGAATATTCAAATGACAATCTTTCTGCATTTGCAACCTTTAACGGTTCTCAACAAGGGTTTCAAAGAGTAGATTATTTTAATTATTTAGATAGCGATCCTGAACAAACTAGTGAGTGGCAAAACTTTTTAGGGGGAAATGCTAAGGCAGGATTTAATTACAATTTAAACCAAAAATCTAGAGCATTTGTTAATGCTGGATATTATTCAAAACAACCCATTTTTGATAATGTTTTTGTGAATTACAGAAATGATTTAAACGAAGATGTCCAGAACCAAACTATAACTGCTTTTGAAGCTGGTTACGGATATTTTGATGGGAAAATAGATTTGGATATAAATATGTATTATAGTCAATGGGCTAATAGACAAGATGATCAGACCCAACAAAATGATCAGGGACAAGATATTCAATACATATTTGAAAATATATCTCAAACACATACGGGTATTGAATTTGAGTTTGGAGCTCTTTTATCAAAATTTATATCTCTAAATGGTATGTTATCAATCGGAAATTGGATTTATTCAGATAATTTTACAGCTACGGGAACTAATATAGATACACAGGAATCTGAAGGAGAATTAAGTATTTATGCTAAAGACCTAAAAGTTGGAGATGCTGCGCAAACTACATCAAGTATTGGATTGGAGGTAAGGCCCATCAAAAATTTAAGAATAACTGGAAATTTATATTATGCTGATAATTTATTTGCGCAATACGATGTAAATAATTCTGCATTTTTTACCGAAGGGGGAGAAGTTGTAAAATTACCATCTTATACGCTTGTTAATACTGGTATTTTTTACACTTTCGATAAGCAAAATGTAGATTTAAGATTAAATATTAATAATCTATTAGATACTAAATATATTTCTGAAATGTGGACAAATAATTCAGACGACCCAAGCACGCCAGAAGATGAGTTTTTAACAACGAATCAAGGTTGGTATGGGTTTGGTAGAACTTGGAATTTTACTTTGAAATTTAGGTTTTAAGAATAAATTTATGAGAGATTTTTTATTTAATTTAAAAAGAAAGCCCTATATCATTAACGATGTAGGGCTTTCTTTTTAAATGTATACTCTATGACTCAGCTCTCGAATTTTTTTACAAAGACCTTTACCAACTCTATAACTTGAAATCTACACTAGAAGCTGAGGGATTAGACAACTATGTTATAGACCATCATAGAACAGAGATAACTAATAGTAATTCATTATTTCACTAAAGTACTAAGTAATTAAATTATTGTTCAAGTAATGTTTAATTAATAAGTTGTCAATTCAATTAACTTCTAAATAATATTTAAATAAATAATCAATAATTCTAAATAAATAATCAACTAATATTCATCATATAGGTTTGTGAAAAATTAAAATCTATAAAATGAATCTAAATAACTTTTTAACATTATTACTTTTTATAGTAACTAATCTATCTTACTCACAATATAGTTCTACACTTCTAGGTAGATACACAGACGGAAGAGATGGTGCATGTGAAATTTCAGCATATGACTCTAGCACTGTACAGTTGTTCATTACCAATTCAGAATCAGACTCTATAGACATAGTTTCCATACAAAACCCTCAAGCACCTTTATTGGTAGGAGGTATAGATGTAACTCTATATGGTGGTGGAGTAAATTCATTAGTTAATATAGGTAATGGACATATAGCTGCCGCTATTGAAGACACAAATGCTCAAGCTCCAGGAAAAGTGGTATTTTTTGACATGAATGGATTGTATATAAATGAGGTTACTGTTGGAGTATTACCAGACATGATTACAGTTACTGAAGATAAAAGTAAAGTGATAGTCGCTAATGAAGGAGAGCCAAATGATGATTATGATATAGATCCTTTGGGCAGTGTAAGTGTGATTGATATTTCAGCCGGTATTGCTGGTGTTACACAAGCAGATGTTACTACAATAGACTTTACTTCTTACAATGGTCAAGAGTCTGTATTACGAGCTCAAGGTGCATTGATTTTTGGGAAAAAACAAGAAAAGACATTCAATTCTACTCTTTTAGGTAGGTATACCGATGGAAGAGATGGTGCATGTGAAATTTCAGCATATGACTCTAGCACTGTACAGTTATTCGTTACCAATTCAGAATCAGACTCTATAGATATAGTTTCCATACAAAACCCTCAAGTACCAGTATTAGTAGGTGGTGTAGATGTAACTCTATATGGTGGTGGAGTAAATTCATTAGTTAATATAGGTGATGGGCATTTTGCTGCTGCTATTGAAGACACAAATGCTCAAGCTCCAGGTAAAGTGGTATTTTTTGACATGAATGGATTGTATATAAATGAGGTTACTGTTGGAGTATTACCAGACATGATTACAGTTACTAAAGATAAAAGTAAAGTGATAGTCGCTAATGAAGGAGAGCCAAATGATGATTATGATGTAGATCCCTTGGGCAGTGTAAGTGTGATTGATATTTCAGCCGGTATTGCTGGTGTTACACAAGCAGATGTTTCTACAATAGATTTCACTTCTTACAATGGTCAAGAGTCTGTATTACGAGCTCAAGGTGCATTGATTTTTGGGAAACAATCAGTTAAAACGCCAACAGATTTATTTTTCTCAGAATATTCGGAAGGAAGTTCAAATAATAAATATTTAGAAATATATAATGGGACTGGATCATCAGTTGATCTTAGTAATTATGTTATAATGCAAAATTCTAATGGAGGTCCTTGGGATGAGTATACTGATGTACTCAGTGGAACTTTAGCAGACGGAGATGTTTACGTTATTGCTAATTCATCTGCAAGCCCATCTATTTTGGCTGAAGCTGATTTAACTGGTTCTGGAATATGTTTTTTTAATGGTGATGATGCAAGAGCTTTAATTAAGGTAATTGGAAGTGATACTACTATCTGTGATTTAATAGGCGATTTCCCGAACGATCCAGGGTCTGGATGGGATTTAGCAGGAGTAACAAATGGGACTCAAAATCATACATTAGTTAGAAAAAATTGGGTAAATAAAGGAAATGATAGTTGGTCTATTTCTGCAGGTACAGACTCTTTAAATTCTGAATGGATAGTTTATCCGCAAGACAGTATTGTATCTCTTGGAAGCCATTCTTTTATTATAAATGATTCATTATCTTCAGTAAACACAAAACATTCTACAGTTGCAGAGGATTTAGAGCCAGAGTATGTTACAACAGACGAAAGTTCAGCAACAGCCTATGTAGTTTGTCAAGAGAATAATGCAATTGCAATTATTGACCTTACCACACTTACTTTAGATACGATTGTAGGTCTTGGTTTTAAAGATTTTAATTTGCCTGGTAATGGTTTTGATGCTTCTAATCAAGATAATGGAATAAATATTCAAAACTGGCCTGTTAAAGGAGCTTATCAGCCAGATGCGATAGACTATTATTCTGTTAATAACACATCTTATTTAGTAACTGCCAATGAAGGAGATGCAAGAGATTACGATGGTTATAGTGCAGAAGTTAGAATGGATGACTTGACGTTTGACCCAACTGCTTTTCCTAATGCAGCAACATTACAAACTAATGATAACCTAGGAAGGTTAAAAACATTTACTGAAGATGTTATTGGAGATACTGATGGTGATGGTGATGTAGATGAATTATATGCATATGGGGCTAGATCGTTTAGTATTTGGGATGAAAATGGAAATCTCGTATGGGATTCTGGAGATGATTTTGAGCAATATATTGCAGCAAATCACCCAACTTTTTTTAATTGTAATGATGGACTAGCTAGTGAAATGGACGATAGAAGTGATGATAAAGGTCCAGAACCTGAAGCGGTGACTGTAGGTCAAATTGGTAATTCTTATTATGCATTTATTGGTTTAGAAAGACAAGGTGGAGTAATGGTTTATGATGTTACAGACCCTACTAATCCATCGTTTGTAAACTTTATACAGACTTATGACACAACGAGTGGAACTATGACAGATATAGCTCCGGAAGGATTAGTATTTGTTCCTGCTAATGAAAGTCATAATGGAGAAAATCTACTAATAGTAAGTTCAGAAGTTTCTGGAACTGTTGCAATTTATGAATTACAAGACTGCATTTCATCTATTGCTGTTACTGACTCATCGTGTAATAGCTATTTGTGGAATAATGTAGTGTATAGTAATTCTGGTGTTTATAGCGATACATTAAGTAACTCGTTTGGATGTGATAGTATAATAACTTTAGACCTAACAATCTTTAATATTTCAGCCGCAATAGATACCATTTCTGGAAATCTAGTTGCAAGTGGAGGAGTAAATTATTTATGGAATACAGGAGAAACCGCATCAAGTATTACACCAGACACAAATGGATTATATACGGTTATAGTAACAGATATTAACGGATGTACTGATACTGTATCATTTAATGTAACCTTTATCTCAAATACAGGTATTGTAGGTCTAAATAATAACTTTAGATTATATCCAAATCCGAACAATGGACAGTTTGTAATTGAATGCCAAGAAAAAATAAAATCTATTATACTATATAATATTCAAGGACAAATAGTAAGATCATTCACTAGAATTAATTCAAAACAATTCACTATAAATGAATCTTTCAATGAGAAGGGTATTTTCTTTGTGAATATTTCAACTCAAGATAAATCTTTTATTGAAAAAGTAGTAATTAACAAATAAGATTATTATAAATGTCCTTTTTGATGATTAGAAAATTGAAGATTAAAAAAACTATATACTATATTTTATCTTTAATCTTGTTGTTTCTATTACTAATGTTACCATAACTTAAACCAAGGATGGTATGGGTTTGGTAGAACTTGGAACTTTGGAGTTAAGG